>JADZGG010000094.1 GCA_020854015.1 Flavobacteriales bacterium | reverse complement strand
GAGCGCCGCACCTTCGACCCGATCGACATCGGCGACACGATCAAGCTGCACATGACGCGCTGCATCCTGTGCTACCGCTGCGTGAAGGTGGCTGAGCAGATCACTGATGGCCGTGTGCATGGTGTGATCAACCGCGGTGACGTGAGCGAGATCAGCACCTACATCCAGGAGGCGATCGACAACGACTTCAGCGGGAACGTGATCGATGTGTGCCCTGTTGGCGCGCTGACCGACAAGACCTTCCGTTTCGCGAGCCGCGTGTGGTTCACCCAGCCGCTCGACGCGCACCGTGATTGTCCGAAGTGCAGTGGCAAGACCGTTCTCTGGATGAAGGGCGAGGAGGTGCTCCGCGTCACGGGGCGCAAGGACCAGTGGGGCGAGGTGGAGGAGTTCATCTGCAACACCTGCCGTTTCGAGACCAAGGACAAGGCTGCTTGGACCATTGAAGGGCCGCGGAAGATCGACCGCCACAGCGTGATCAGCCAGGGCCACTACGAGCGCAAGCTGCAGCAGAAGCTGCTGGACAAGGCGGCTCCGGACGCGCCGAGCATCGAACCGTTCAACATCGCCGATCGCTGATGCTGTACACCTTCATCTTCCTATCCGTGCTGCTGCTGATCACCCTGATGGTGGCGGCGTACGAGACCTATGCCGAGCGCAAGGTGGCGGCCTTCATGCAGGACCGCATCGGTCCGGACCGCGCGGGTCCCTTCGGCCTTTTCCAGCCCTTGGCGGATGGGGTGAAGATGTTCATGAAGGAGGACTTCGTGCCCTCCACGGCGAACAAGAAGCTCTACTTCATGGGCCCGGCCATCGCGATGACGACGGCCCTGCTCACGGGCGTGGTGATCCCCTGGGGCGGCACCTTGCATTTCGGCGGTGAAGCCTACAGCCTGCAAGGCGCGGATCCCGGCATCGGCATTCTGTACATCTTCGCCATGGTCAGCATCGGCGTGTACGGCATCATGCTGGGTGGCTGGGCGAGCAACAACAAGTACGCGCTCTACGGCGCCATCCGCGCGGCAAGCCAGATGGTGAGCTATGAGCTGGCCATGGGCATGAGCATCGTGGCGCTGGTGATGACCACCGGCACCCTGAGCCTGAGCGGCATCGTGAACGGTCAGCTGGACGGAACCTGGAACGTGTTCGTGCAACCGCTGGGCGTGCTGCTCTTCATTACCTGTGCATTCGCCGAATGCAACCGCGCGCCCTTCGACCTGCCCGAGTGCGAAACGGAGCTGGTGGGCGGCTACCACACCGAGTTCAGCAGCATGAAGCTGGGCTTCTACCTGTTCGCGGAGTACGTCAACATGTTCATCAGCAGTGCGGTGATCAGCTCCCTGTACTTCGGTGGCTACGACATTCCCTTCGTTGACCAGTCGGGCATGGCCAGCAACCTCGTTGTGATCTTGGGCACGTTGGCCTTCTTCGCGAAGGTGTGCTTCTTCATCTTCCTGTTCATGTGGATCCGCTGGACGCTTCCTCGGTTCCGTTACGACCAGCTGATGAACCTGGGCTGGAAGAAGCTGATCCCGCTGGCGATCCTCAACATCCTGATCACCGGTGGTTACATGGTGCTCAACGGCCAAGTGAAGCTATGAGCACGACGTTCCAGCCCCTGACCCAGCGCTCCCGCGTGGTGAGCGACAAGAAGATGACGTTCCTGGAACGCATCTACCTGCCGGCCATCCTGAAGGGGATGAGCATCACGCTGAAGCACTTTTTCTTCGTGAAGAAGGTCTCCCTGCGCTACCCCGAGGTGCAGAAGCCCCGCAGCGCGATCTACCGCGGACACCATGTGCTGAAGCGCGATGACCAGGGCCGTGAGCGCTGCACCGCCTGTGGCCTGTGCGCGGTCGCTTGTCCGGCTGAAGCCATCACCATGAAGGCCGGTGAGCGCAAGAAAGGCGAGGAGAACCTCTACCGCGAGGAGAAGTACGCCACGGTGTACGAGATCAACATGCTGCGCTGCATCTTCTGCGGCGATTGCGAGGACGCCTGCCCGAAGGAAGCGATCTTCCTGACGGACCGCATCGTGGAAGCCGACTACCTGCGCAAGCCCTTCGTGTTCGGTAAGAACGAGCTGGTGGAGCCGATGGAGAAGAGCAAGCGCATCGATGTGAGCAAGCGCCAGACGCCGGACGTGCTCAAGTTCAAGGAGCAGCGGCAATATTCGCACAACCGTTAAGCGGGGGACCTCGGATGCAGTACCTGTTCTACTTCTTCGCCGCGATCTCCATCATCAGTGCGCTGATGGTGGTGAGCGCGCGCAGCCCGATCAACAGCGTGATCGCGCTGATCGTGTGCTTCCTCAGCATCGCCGGGCACTACATCCTGCTGAACGCGCAGTTCCTGGCCATGGTGCACATCATCGTTTACACGGGCGCCATCATGGTGCTCTTCCTCTACGTGATCATGATGCTGAACCTGAACCAGCGCACCGAGCCACAGAAGAAGCTTCTTACGCGGATCTCAGCGGTCGTTGCGGGAGGGGTCTTCTTGATCACCCTGCTGGGTGCCACGCGCCAAGGACTGCAGATCGCTGCCGCGAACCCTGAGGACGCCAGCATTGGCCTGGTAAGCCAGGTGGGCATGGCCTTGTTCAAGGACTACCTGCTGCCCTTCGAGGTGAGCAGTGTGCTATTCCTTAGCGCCATGGTCGGCGCCATGATGCTCGGCCTGAAGGAAAAAGCCACCACCTGATGGAAAGCCTCACCTCTGTCATCCGCCAGGTGCCGATCGAGCACTACCTCTTCCTCAGCTTCGTGCTGTTCAGCATCGGGTTGGCGGGCGTGCTCTTCCGCCGCAACACCATCATCATCCTGATGTGCCTGGAGCTGATGTTCAACAGCGTGAACCTGCTGCTGACGGCCTTCAGCGCCTACCACAACGACCCGGGCGGACAGGTCTTCGTGTTCTTCATCATGCTCGTGGCGGCCGCCGAGGTCACCGTGGGCCTGGCGATCCTCGTGATGATGAAACGCAACGTCGACAGTGTGGACATCAACCAACTGAACCGGTTGAAATGGTGAACACGACTCTCCTCACTGCACTGGTCCCCGGGCTGCCCCTGTTGGGTGCCATCCTCATCGCTACCTTCCGCCGTTCGCTGAAAGGCAACACGGCGGGCATGCTCGGCACGCTCACCATCGGTTCGGCCTTCGCGCTGAGCGTGATGCTGTTCCTGGGCTTCAACCCGGCCGCAGGCCCACAGACCGCGCACCTCTTCGATTGGATCCACCTCGGGGGCATGAACATCCCCTTCGCGTTCCAGGTGGATGCATTGAGCCTGACGATGATGCTGATCGTGACCGGCGTGGGCACCCTGATCCACCTGTACTCGATCGGCTACATGCACGACGACCAGCGGGTGAGCACCTTCTTCGCCCTGCTGAACCTCTTCACCTTCGCCATGCTGGTGCTGGTGATGGGCGCCAACTACGTGATGACTTTCATCGGCTGGGAGGGTGTGGGCCTGTGCAGCTACCTGCTGATCGGTTTCTGGTACACCACACCAGCCTACAACTATGCCGCGCGCAAGGCCTTCGTGATGAACCGCATCGGAGACCTGGGCTTCGTGCTGGGGCTGGCCTGGCTCTTCAGCGTCACCGGCACCTTGAACTTCACCGAGGTCTTCGACAAGGCGAGCAACCTCGACACCGCAACGCTCACCGGCATCACATTGCTGTTGTTCGTCGGAGCTATTGGCAAGAGCGCCCAGCTTCCACTGTTCACCTGGCTGCCGGACGCCATGGCGGGTCCCACCCCCGTGAGCGCGCTGATCCACGCCGCCACCATGGTGACCGCCGGTATCTACCTGATCGTGCGCAGCAGCGTGCTGTTCGAAGCGGCACCCTTCACACAGGATGTGATCCTCTACACGGGCTTGATCACCGCACTGGTGGCCGCCACGATCGGTGTGTTCCAGAACGACATCAAGAAGGTGCTTGCCTACTCCACCGTGAGCCAGCTCGGCTACATGTTCGTAGCGTTGGGTCTTGGTGCCTACAGCGCGGGCATGTTCCACGTCACCACGCATGCCTTCTTCAAGGCCCTGCTCTTCCTCGGTGCTGGCAGTGTGATCCATGCGCTGGGCGGTGAGCAGGACATCCGCAAAATGGGCGGGTTGAAAGGCACCATCAAGATCACATACATCACCTTCCTGCTGGGCACGCTCGCCATCTCGGGCCTCTTCCCCTTCAGTGGTTTCTTCAGTAAGGATGCGATCCTGGCGCACGCCTTCGATCGTTCTCCGGTGCTGTACGCTCTCTTGCTGGGCGGGGCGCTGATCACCACCTTCTACATGTTCCGCCTGCTCTTCCTCACCTTTTACGGCAGCTACCGCGGCGACAAGCATCCGCATGAGAGCCCTGCTGTGATGACCGTGCCCTTGATGGTGCTGGCGGTACTGAGCGTAGCGGGCGGTATGCTGAACCTGCCGCACGTGTTCGGCGGTCACGAGCCGATGAAGCACTACCTGGAAAGCGCCGCGGAAGGTGTCTCCAGCGAGTACCTGCACCTGAGCGCGACCACCGAATGGGCCTTGATGGGCTTGAGCACATTGCTCGTGGTGTTGGTCATCTTCATCGCCTACGGCCGCTTCGCGAAAAAGGCCACGTTGTATCTAGAGGCGGATGAATTGTCCTTCTTCCCCCGCCTATTCGCCCGCAAGTGGTACATCGATGATCTGTACGAAAAGCTCTTCGAGAAGCCCTACGGCTGGTTCAGTTCGAAGTTCTCCAGCATCGGCGAGGACCGCGTGATGGTGCCGCTGATGAACGGTGCCGGTCGCGTGACACAGAAGGCCGGTCAGGTGCTGCGCTTGGCGCAGACCGGCAACATGAGCTTCTACTTGTTCGCCATGGTGGCGGGCATCATCGTTTTCCTGATCATGACCTTATACGGCGTGTGAGATGGTGCTGCTGGCCCTCCTCCTGATCCCCTTCCTTACGGCGCTCGCCCTGATGGCGACCCGCCCGACGAACGCGGCGCGCGGCATCGCGTTGCTCTCCACCATCGCCAGCCTCGGCGTGGTGCTCATGCTCTGGTACAGCTTCGTCCCCGGACAGACATGGACACCGGTACAATACGACTGGGTCCCGTGGCTGGGTCTGCGTTTCGCGCTGGGCTACGATGGCATCAGCCTGCTGATGTTGTTGCTCACCGCCGTGGTCTTCCCCTTCATCATCGGCGCGGGCTACACGCAGAAGCTGCAGCACCCGAGCATGGTGAACGCGCTGCTGCTCTTCACGCAGAGCTTCCTGTTCGGTGTCTTCACCGCGCAGAACGGTTTCCTGTTCTACATCTTCTACGAGCTGAGCTTGGTGCCCGTCTTCTTCCTGCTGCTGTATTGGGGCGGGGAGCGTCGCCGCGCGATCACCGTGCGCTTCTTCATCTACACCTTGCTGGGCGGCTTGATGCTCTTGTTCGGCCTCGCCTATTGCGTGATGCAGACGAGCCCCATCAGTTCCGACTTCGCCGTTCTGCAAACGTTGCACCTGCCTGCGAACACCCAGATCTGGTTGTTCTGGGCGCTCTTCCTGGCCTTCGCCATCAAGTTGCCGATCTTCCCTTTCCATAGCTGGCAGCCGGACACCTACACCATGGCCCCCCTGCAAGGCACCATGGTCCTGGGCGGCGTGATGCTGAAGATGGGGCTCTATGGTATCCTCAAATTCGTGTTCCCCATCGTGCCGGTGGGCGTAGAATACTGGCGCGACACGGTGATCTGGTTGAGCCTTTTCGGGGCGCTCTATGCTGGGATCATCGCCTTCCGCCAGCAGGACCTGAAGCGCCTGGTGGCTTACAGCTCGCTGAGCCATGTGGGGCTGCTGTGCGCCGGGCTGTTCGCAGCGAACACCTACGGCATCAGCGGCTCACTCTATCAGGCGTTCGCACACGCCATCCTGGTGGTGAGCATGCTGTACATCGTAGGCGCCTTGAAGGAACGCACCGGCACCAGCGAGCTGGGTGCCATGGGCGGTTTGAAAAGCAAACTGCCCCGCCTGGCCGCGCTCTTCTTCCTGGTGATGGTGAACGCCATCGCGCTGCCGCTGACCCAGAGCTTCGTGGGTGAGTGGCTGATGTTCAACGGGCTCTGGCAGTTGAACGGCTGGATGGCCTTCGCGGCAGTGGCCACCATCATCGTGGGCGCCGTGTACATGCTCTACGCCTACCAACGCGCCATGCTGGGTCCCGACCGTTGGAAGATGGACATGGCCGATGCCGGCCGCAACGACCACCTCTTCCTGGTGCCCTTGATCGCGATCACCTTGGTGTTGGGCTTCTACCCGGCGCCGATCCTGGACCTTGTGAACGGTCCTGTACAACAGATGCTGTCCACCCTCACCGCCCTGTACTGAGATGAGCGCGCTGATCCTGACCTCCGTGCTGGGCGTGGTGCTGCTCTACCTCGGCCTCTTCGGCAACAAGAAACTCCTGGCCCCTGTGGGCATCGTGGGCCTCGTGGCCGCGTTGGTGCTCAGTTGGACCGGCTGGAACCCCGGGCTCATGGAATTCCCCACCATGGTGGAGTTCGACCGGATGAGCGTGTTCTTCAACTGCGCCATGATCGTGGTGACGATCCTGATCTTCCTCTTCGGGATCGACTACTACGAGCGGATGGAGGAGAACGTGGCCGAGCACTATGCATTGATGGTCTTCTCACTGACCGGCGGCCTATTGCTCACCAGCTACACCAACCTGCTGATGCTCTTCCTGGGCATCGAGATCCTGAGCATCCCGCTCTACATCCTCGCGGGCGGCAAGAAGCGCAGCTACCGCAGCAGCGAGGCCAGCTTCAAGTACTTCCTGCTTGGCAGCTTCGCCACGGCCTTCTTCCTCATGGGCATCGCGCTGATCTACGGTGTCACCGCCTCCTTCGACCTGCATGTGATCCATGCGAAACTGGCGGCAGGGGCATCGTCGAACATGCTGTTCCTGCTCGGCTCCTTCTTCGTGGCGATCGGCCTGTCGTTCAAGGTGGCCGCCGTGCCCTTCCACTTCTGGAGCCCTGACGTTTACGAGGGCGCGCCCACGCTCGTGACCGCCTTCATGGCCACCGTGGTGAAGACCGCTGCCTTTGCCGGCTTCTACCGCTTCGTGCAGATGACCGGCCTGCCCCCAGCGCTGGCGAACACATTGCTGGTGATGACCGTGCTGACGCTGTTGGTCGGCAACGTGGTCGCCATGCGCCAGAGCCAGTTCAAGCGCTTGATGGCCTACTCCAGCATCGCTCACAGCGGATTCCTGTTGATGGCGATCCTGGCCAACAGCGCGATGACGCCGAACACGCTGTTCTACTACACCTTCACCTACGCACTGGCCACCGTTGGCCTGTTCGTGGTGCTGACGCTGGCCAAGCGCGCAGCGAACGGCAACGAGGCCATCACCATCTTCCGCGGCCTGTTCCGTGCGAACCCCTGGCTGGCCTTCGTGACCATGTTGCTGCTGCTATCGCTGGCGGGCATACCGCTCACGGCCGGCTTTATCGCCAAGTACCAGGTCTTCATGCTGGCCATCGGTGCCGGCTTCATCAAGACCGCCGTGTTCGCCGTGGTGATGGCGCTGGTAGGCATCTACTACTACGTCCTGGTGATCCGCGAGGCCTTCACGCCCGCCGAGGAAACGCCGGTGCTGGTAGTGAGCCCACTGAACTGGCTGGTGATCACGCTGTGCGGGATCTCCGTGGTGG
>JADZGG010000093.1 GCA_020854015.1 Flavobacteriales bacterium | reverse complement strand
GCCTCAACTTCAAGGAGGACGTGTACTTCGAGATCATCCGCCAGAAGACCGCCAGCCTCATCGCGGCCTGCTGTGCCAGTGGTGCGGCCGCCGGTGGTGCCACAACGGAAGAAGTGGCCCGCATGAAGCGTTTCGGCGAGCTTACGGGCATCGCCTTCCAGATCAAGGACGACCTGTTCGACTACAACAACGCCCAGGACAGTGGGAAACCGACCGGCCTGGATATCAAGGAGAAGAAGCTGACCCTGCCGCTGATCCATGCCTTGCAACAGGTGAGCGCCAGCGACCGCCGGTGGATGGTTGATGTGGTGAAGAACCGCAACGAGGACAATGCCGCCGTGGCCAGGGTGATCGCCAAGGTGGTGGAGGTCGGCGGCATCGCACACGCCACCCAACGCATGCACGCCTACCGGGACGAAGCCCTGGCCCTGCTCCACACGTTCCCGGAGAACGAGGCCCGGAACGCGCTGGAAGGCCTCGTACACCTCACGGTCAACCGCACCAAGTAGCCTTGTCCATGGACCTTCGCATCGCCTTGGCCGCTCTGCTCCTGAGCCTTGCAGCTTGCACCGCACCTCAGGATCCCGCTCCTGCAGCCACGGTCCCCGCTTCACCAGACACCCCAGACACTTCCGCAGCGCTGCCCGACAGCCTGCAGAACGGTCACCATCGCCTGCGCGACGCTCAGGGACGGTTGCTGATGGAAGGTGACATGCTCAACGGTCAGCGCCACGGCCTGTGGGTCGCCTACGACCTCAGCGGTCGGGTGAAGAGCCGCAACGCCTACCTCAATGGTATGTTGGATGGCCCTTCGGTGGTGTTCCGCGAGAACGGGGCACTCTTCTATCAAGGTCAGCATGCCCAGGGGCATCCGGTGGGCACATGGACCTTCCACGACGAGATCGGCACCTTGGTGCGCACCGTTGTGTACGACAGTACCGGGGTGGAGATCAAGGGGAAGTGATCGGTCGCGGCCGAGGCGGATCCCACAGTGGATCCACACTGAACTAACAGGTTATGCACGAGCACTCCACGATCGGCAAGGGTACCTTTGCGGTCCTTAGGGCCTATGGCCCTGCGCCTCCCCGATGATCACGCCCCGCACCATTCAGAACGTCAAGGACGCCGTCCGCATCGAAGAGGTGCTCGGCGACTTCATCGCGCTGAAACGGAAGGGACCGCGCTACCTGGGGTTGTGTCCGTTCCACAACGAGAAGACGCCTTCGTTCAACGTCAGCCCCAACCTGGGCATCTACAAGTGCTTCGGTTGCGGCGAGAGCGGGGATGCGATCAGCTTCCTCACGAAGCACGAGCACCTCAGCTACCCTGAGGCCATCCGCTGGCTGGCCAAGCGTTACCAGGTCGACATCGAGGAAGAGGAGAGCTCGCCCGAGCAGGTGTTGGAACAGAGCGAACGGGAGAGCCTCTCGGTGATCCAGCAGTGGGCGCTGAACTGGAGCGTTGACCAGCTGTGGAATACCGACGAAGGCAAGCGCATCGGTCACGGTTATTTCCGCGAACGCGGCTTCACCGACGCCACCATCAAGGAATTCCAGCTCGGTTACGTGCCCGAGCGCGGTGACGCCTTCGCACAGGCCGCACTGGCCCATGGTTTCGACCCCGAACTGCTGGAGAAGGCCGGCTGGATCAAGCGCCGCGAGGATGGCACACCGTGGGACTTCTTCCAAGGGCGCGTCACCTTCCCTGTCCAAGGCGTAACCGGGCAGCCCATCGCCTTCGGAGCCCGCACGTTGCGGAGCGACAAGAAACTGCCCAAGTACTTCAACAGTCCGGAGAGCGTCCTCTACATCAAGAGCCGCTCCCTGTACGGCATCTTCCACGCGAAAAAGGCCATCGTGGAGCAGGGCACCTGCTGCCTGGTGGAGGGCTACACCGATGTGATCAGCCTGCATCAGTCGGGCATCCACAACGTGGTGGCCAGCAGCGGCACCAGCCTCACAGAGGATCAGGTGCGACTGATCAAGCGCTACGCACCGAGCGTCACCATCCTATACGACGGCGACAACGCGGGGATCAAGGCCAGCTTGCGCGGCATCGACCTGATCCTGAAAGAAGGGTTGAACGTCAAGGTGGTGCTCTTCCCCAACGGGGAGGACCCCGACAGCTTCGCTCGCACCCGCCCCAGCAGCGAGCTCGCCGCCTTCATCAAGGACAACGCGAAGGACTTCCTCGTCTTCAAGGCCGGTCTGCTGATGGCCGACGCCGGTGATGATCCGGTGAGCAAGGCCGCCGCCATCCACGAGATCGTCGAGAGCATCGCGCTGGTGCCCGACCACGTGCTGCGTTCGCTCTACCTCCAGCAATGCAGCCGCCTGTTGCTGGTGAACGAACAGGCGCTGATCAGCGAGCTCAACAAGGTGCTTCGGCGCGCCTACAAGAAGAAGCTCGGAGGCGACCAAGGTGTGCCGGAGGAAATGCTGGAGCCCAGCGCCGCTCCTCCACAGCCCGAGGTCGAAGTGCTCGGCACGCGACCCCAGGAACAGGATCTTCTCCGAATGCTCCTGCTTTACGGTGATGAACGCGTCACCGTTCCCTTACAGGATCTGGAGACGGGACTCTCCAGCGACGAAGAGACCTCCGTAGCGGAGCTGATCTTTCAAGAACTGGCCGCGGACGGGATCACCTTCGACGACACGATCCTCAACGCGATCTACCTGGATTACCGCCACGCCGCCAACCTGGGCAACCCCATGTCGCCCAACAGCTATGCCTCACATAGCGATGATGCCTGGCGAAGCGCCGCCATCGACCTGCTGACCGAGAAGCACCTGTTGAGCATCAACTGGACGCGTCACCGGATCCACGTTCCGCATGAGAAGGAGCGACTGCTCGATGCTGTACTGGAAGGCATGACCATACTGAAGGAACGCCGCGTGGACCGCATGATCCGCGACAAACAGGAACTGCTGAAAGGAGAGATCACGGATGACACGCTGACCAATGTGATGTTGGAGATCCAGCAGCTGAACGAACTGAAGAAAGCCTTGGCCAAACACACAGGCCGCGTGGTGGTCGGCTGATCGCCGCCAAGATCAGTGCGCGTAGGGTGATCGGTCCAGATCGACCTTCTGCCCGCTACGTTCCACACGGTTCACGAAGTAGGTCGTTTCGCCACGCCAGGGCAGCTTCGCGTAACGCTCCACATAGTGCAGGTTCACGCGCTCACCGCTCAAGGAGACCTCCTCCAGTTCCTTGAGCAGGCTATCGTTGCCGCTCTCGACGCTGAAGGAGAACACCTCGTTCATACCGTTGCCATTGGCATCCACGGCACCGAAGCTCTGCAGGTTGATCTGGCCTTCCCAGGTCTTGAACACCATGCCGCGCTCGCTCAGCTTGATGACCACGCCGGAACGCACACCCTTGCTGTAACTGCCATGGTAGAGGAACAGCATGACCAGCACGAAGACGGCCAAGATCACCAGCAGCACCCGGACGATCGCGCGCTTTACAGTGGAACCGATGGTGCGTGGTGCGGAGGTGGTGTTCTGCATTCCGCTAAAGTAACGCGCGGAGCGACGCTACCTTCGGCTCATGGGGCATGTGCACCACGACCATTCAGAAGCCGGCCACTCGCATGCACCTGCGGTCGGGGCGTTGCGCATGGCGTTCTTCATCAACGCGGCCTTCACGGTGATCGAGGCGGCCGGTGGGTGGTGGACGAACAGCATGGCCGTGTGGAGCGATGCGTTGCACGATCTGGGTGACTGCCTGGTGCTGGGCCTTGCCTGGTACCTGCAACGCCTTTCTACCCGCGGCCGTGATGCACAATACAGTTACGGTTATGGTCGGTACAGCATGTTGGGCGGCTGGGTGAGCGCATGGATCCTGATCGCCGCTGCGGTGCTCATGGTTGTGAGCGCCGTGCCGCGACTTTTCACCCCTGTGATGCCGCACACTAGCGGAATGATGATCATCGCGGTGTTCGGACTGGCCATGAACGGTTTCGCCGCATGGAAACTGCATGCCGGCCATTCCCTGAACGAACGTGGGGCGTACCTGCACCTGCTGGAGGATGTGCTGGGCTGGGCCGCCGTGTTGGTGGGCGCCATGGTGATGCACTACACCGGCTGGTCCACCATCGACCCTCTGCTCTCCATGGGCATCAGCGTATTCATCGCCGTGAACGCCATCCGCACCTTAAAGAAAGGCACAGGCATCCTGATGCAACGCGGACCGGACCGCGTGGATGACACAGCGATACGCAATGCCTTGCTCGCCATTCACGGTGTCGTAGATGTGCACGACCAGCATGCATGGAGCCTGGACGGCGACTATACCGTGCTCACCGTGCACCTTGTGGTGAACACCTACGACATCGACGCGATCTCCGCAGTGAAGAAAGAAGCCCGAAAAGCTCTGCATGCGCTGGGTGTGCACCATGCGACCATCGAGACGGAACGGCCCGAAGAGCTCTGCGAGCTACAGCATCACTGAACCATGCCTTTCCGTAAACGCCTTTTCCGCCTGTTGGCGTCGATCAACCGGGTCGTGCTGCCCAAGCTCTGGAGCAAAGATCTGCTTCGACTGACCCCTCTTCAGAAAGCCATCGTTGGCTACCGTTACTGGGTGACCCGGAATGCCCTCTGAGAACGGGAACGCCCCCGAAGATCCAAGACCTTCGGAGGCGTTCAAGGTTCAGTTAACGGATCAGCGCAACATCACACGCTGCACCGCGCTTCCTTCTGCGGAAGTGACACGCAGAACGTAGGCTCCCTTCGCCAGATCGCTCAGGTCCAGATCACGACGCATCCAGGTGCCATTGAGCGCGAACTGTTCGCTGCGCACCACCCGGCCGTGCAGGTCCACCACGTCAAGGCGTTGGTCATGGCCTCCGCTGATCAGTTCCAGTTCCACGGTCACGTGTCCTTCGCTCGGGTTCGGCATGACCGTGAACTCCAACACGTTGCCGGTGAACTCCTCGAAGCCCGGTGTACAGGGAGCGGGGATGATCGAAATGTCCACGAAGGCCGTGTCCGTAGGGCAGATCGATCCATAGACCACGTAGTAGTAGGTCCCGGCAGGGTCCACCTGCGCATTGAACACGGAGTTGAACGGACCGAAATAATTGTCGGTCGGACCATACCAGTCGCCTCCGTTCTGGTTCGGATTGCCCGTGAGGAATTGCGTGATGTCCACGGCGGTCTCATTGTAACAGACCTGCGCCGCCATGCCCTCCCCTGCGTTCTCGGCAGGAACCGGTTGGATCGTAACGGTAGAAGTGGCCGGACCGCAGGGGGCAATGCCCGGTACGGCATATGTGTAGACCCCGATGGGATCGACGTCCGGAACGTAGATGCCGTTGTGCGCTCCACCTCCGGGTTTGGTCCATGTGCCACCGGCCATTGGAGAACCGCCGAGGTAGTTCACCAGATCGATGTTCGGGCCACCGCCCAATGCGCACACCTGCACGATACCAGGTGTACCGGGGTTGTTGTTTGGCAGATAGGAGATCGTGATCGTGGTCTGTGACGAGACGCAAGGAGCCAACACGTTGAAGGAATAGGTGTATCCGCCTGCCGGGGAAACACCGGGGTCGAAGATGCCATTGGCCACCACGTCACCCTGAGGGTCCGTCCAAACACCACCAGGGTCAGGTGTGCCATCCAGCAAGGAGATCAACGGAACGTTGGGGTCCGAAGTACAGAGCGTGGGCGAGGTCGCAAGCCCTGAATTGGGATTCGACGCAGGCGCGATCGTCCGGGTGATGGTCTCGGTATCCGCCGTATTCCCGTTGTAGATCAGGTTGACGATGATCGTGTAGATGCCTGCGGGGAACGTGCCCAAGGGCATGGGAGAACTGTACGCGCCACCAGGATTACCCGACCCTGTGAACAGGGAGACGGTGATCGTGGTGCCGGCCGTAACGAACGGGGAGTTCGTGGGCACCTTTCCAGCTGGAAGGGATCCGGTCGCGGTGACGAGCAGCACCGTGCATTCGGACAGAGAGCTCGGTGAGCTGGTCACCGTGTTAATGGTCTGACACATGGCCTGCACCGCCAGGGTGGCAACAACGAGCGTAGTAAGGATCCGTTTCATGCGCGGGGTTCAGATGTGAGGTGCGAATTTACGGGCGCCGGGTGGATCCCCGATCTTTCCGCCGCAATGCGCTGCCTGATCCTCTTCTTTTCGGTCGCATGCTGTGCATTTGCCGGGTGGGGCCAGGGCGTGCTGATCAATGAGCTTCAGCCGGCCTGCCAGCGGTCCCTTTCTACGCCTGAAGGGGACCATCCGGATTGGGTGGAGCTGATCGGCACCGGACCACGGACCGTCGACCTCAACGGCCACACACTTTCTCTTGGGGCCAGGCACCACCGGTTCACCAGCACGCTCACCTTGGCACCGAAACAGCATCTCCTGCTGTTCTTCGACGGCCATCCGGAACGTGGCGTCACCCACGTCGATCTGAAACTGGCCCGGGAAGGCGGAACGCTACTGCTTATCGCTCCGGACGGCGGCACGGTGATCGACCTCTATTCCTGGCCCTCGCTACCAGTGGACGTTTCCATTGGTCGGCTACCGGATGGAGCGCGCAGCTGGAGCTTCTTCCCAACACCCAG
>JADZGG010000092.1 GCA_020854015.1 Flavobacteriales bacterium | reverse complement strand
GGATCACCGACCTGGGCGCTCTTCACCACACCCACGCCCAACGCCCCCACCACCGGTTCAAGCAGCGAGTACGTGGCACGGCCCATGTTGAGCCCCGGCGCCGGTTTCTATGGAGGCGCTCAGAACGTCACCATCACCTGCCCGACGCCCGGCGCAACCATTCGCTATACGCTTGACGGAAGCGCGCCAACAGCCGCCTCCACCGCATATGCCGGACCGGTCGCGATCGGAGCCACCACCGTGTTGCGCGCCGCCTGCTTCAGTGCCACACCGGGTGTGCCACCGAGCTTCATGGAGACCAATACCTACTTCATCAATAGCAACCACACCGTGGCCGTGCTCAGCATCGCTGGTGATGAGCTGAACGATCTGCTTGAGAATGGCACCGGAGGCATCAGGCCGCTCGGGTCTTTCGAGTACTTCGGCCCGGATGGCATCCTGCGAGACGAAGCCATCGGCGAATTCAACGAGCATGGACAGGACAGTTGGGCCTATGATCAGCGTGGCTTCGACTACGTGGTCCGCGACCAAACAGGCTACAACGATGTGTTGCACTACCCGATCTTCCGCACCAAGACCCGTGACAAGTACCAGCGCGTGATCGTGAAGGCGGCCGCTGGAGACAACCTCACATTCGGACCTGGACAACCTGCGCACATCCGTGATGCCTACGTTCAGGCCCTGAGCCAGGTGGGCGGCCTGGCCGTGGATGAGCGCAGCTATGAACCTGCCGTGCTGTACCTGAACGGTGACTACTGGGGTGTTTACGACCTGCGTGAAAAGGTGGACGACGCCGACTTCACGAAGACCTACTACGGCCAGGACGAGAACAACTTGCAGTACTTGAAGACGTGGGGCGGCACCTGGAGCGAATACGGTGGTGCACAAGCCCAGACGGATTGGGACAACCTGCGCGCCTACATCAATGCCAACAACATGGGCGATCCTACGGCCTTCGCCTATGTGGATAGCCTGTACAATTGGGAGAGCCTGATCGATTACTTCTGCATCAACAGCTACACGGTCTGCGCCGACTGGCTGAACTGGAACACGAGCTGGTGGCGCGGCCGCGATCCCAATGGCGACAAGAAGCGCTGGCGGTATACGCTTTGGGACATGGACGCCACCTTCGGGCACTACACCAATTTCACGGGCATTCCCGATCAGACGGCGAACGCGGACCCTTGCAATGCGGAACAGTTGCAGGACCCCGGTGGTCAAGGCCATACGGAGATCCTGACCAAGCTGATCGCGGAGAACCAGATGGTGCACGACCACTATGTGAACCGGTACATCGACCTGGGCAATACGGTTTTCAGCTGCCCGAACATGATCTCGTTCCTGGACAGCTTGGTGGCCTTGATCGACCCGGAGATGCCAGCTCAGTGCGCCCGCTGGGGAACACCCTATGCCACCTGGCAAGCCAACGTGCAGAACATCCGTGACTTCATCAACACACGCTGTGTCACGATCGATTCCGGACTGGTGGACTGTTACAATGTGGTAGGCCCCTACCCGGTGGTCTTCAAGGTCGACCCGCCGATGAGCGGCCAGATCCAGATCAACTCCATCGTTCCACAGGCCTACCCCTTCCAAGGTGATTATTTCGGTGGCATCAACACCACCCTTGCCCCGCTGCCTTCAACAGGTTGGGTATTCAGCCATTGGTCCTCGAACAACCACCCCTTCACCCCTTCGGTGAACGACTCACTGGTGACCTTGGACTTCGCCGGGCCCGACACGATCATCGCGCACTTCATTCCACCGATCTCCTACGACGTGGTGCTCATGGTCGACCCGCCGGGTTCCGCCCGCATGGAATTCAACAGTGTCCTTCATTCCAGCTTCCCTGTGACCGTTCAAGTTCCGGAAGGCATTGCGATCCCCATGGAGGTATTCCCAGAACAGTATTTCGACTTCCTGTACTGGGAGATCCGCCACAACTACGCCAATTCGAACGATAGCACACTGGACACATTGCAGGTGACCTTCTATGAAGGCGATACCATCATAGCGCATCTGCAGCCACAGGAGTACACCTATTATGTACCGAACGCGTTCACTCCGAACGGCGATGGCTACAACGATGTGTGGCAACCTTGGGCGAACGTTGTGGACCTGGAGACCTTCAGTCTGCGGATCTACGACCGTTGGGGTCAGGTGTTGGTGGAGACCCGCGATCCGATGAACAGTTGGGACGGTACAGTGAACGGCACCTTGGTACCGGGCGGGGTGTTCGCCTTCCATGCCAGCGTGCAGGAAGGGATCACCAAGGAAAAACACGAGGTCTACGGTCATGTGACCGTGATCCGCTGAACCGTTCGACCCGATCTTCAGAACGCCTCGGATCATCCGAGGCGTTCTCATTTCCACCATATCCTCTTGGCCTTCAATGCATTATACTTGGCCTTCTCGATTAACCGAGTGAATTCGTTCAATCTATTTAACCACATCCATGAACAAACCTGAATCGGTGTTGTTTACCACCTACCGAATCACGACAACCCTACCTCCCATGAAAAGAAAATTGACCTTCGGACTGACCGCCGCCCTCACGTTGGGCGCGGGTTCTCTCTCAGCGCAATTCGCGCGGCTGCAAGTGATCCACAACTGCGCCGACCTTGCCGCCGCGCAAGTGGACGTGTGGTATGATGGTGCTCTTCTGCTGAACGACTTCGCGTTCCGTAGTGCATCGCCGTTCATCGACGCCCCCGCCGGTGTTGACTTCACGGTGAGCATCTGTGCCCCGAACAGCACCGACCCCAGCAACCCGCTCTTTCAGCAGGTGTTCAATCTGGCTGACGGCGGAGAGTACATCGTGGTGGCAAGCGGCATCGTAAGCCCTTCAGGCTATGCTCCTGCACAACCCTTCACCTTGGAAGTGTTCGACCAGGCGCGCGAAGCAGCTGCGGGCGGTGTGAGCAATACCGATGTCCTCGTGCTCCACGGTTGCACCGACGCTCCCACGGTGGACGTGGTGGAGACCTCCGTACCGGCCGGCACGCTCGTCGATGATGCTTCCTACACCGACTTCGCAGGTTACCTGGAACTTGGCACTGCGGATTATGCACTTGACGTGCGCGACGCTAGCGGTACCGTGACCGTCGCTTCCTATCTGGCACCTCTGCAGTCGCTTGGCCTCGGAGGCTCGGCGATCACTGTGCTCGCGAGCGGCTTCCTGGACCCGAGCGTGAACAGCAACGGTCCTGCGTTCGGTCTCTATGCCGCGCTGCCTGCTGGAGGTCCTTTGGTAGCCCTGCCTACCCCACCTCAATTCGCACGCCTGCAAGTGATCCACAATTGCGCGGACCTTGCCGCCACTCAAGTGGACGTATGGTACGACAACACGCTGCTGCTTGACGATTTCACATTCCGCAATGCATCTCCCTTCATCGATGCGCCCGCCGGTGTGGACTTCACTGTCAGTATTTGCGCTCCGAACAGCACGGACCCCAGCAGCCCGCTCTTCACACAAGTGTTGAACCTTGCCGCGAACGAGACCTATATCGCCGTTGCAAGTGGTATCGTGAGCGCTTCGGGATATACTCCTTCGCAGCCCTTCACACTGGAGGTGTTCGCCCAAGGTCGTGAGACCGCTGCCGGTGGCGCAGGGAATACGGATGTGCTGGTGCTCCATGGCAGCACGGACGCCCCGACCGTTGACGTGTACGAATCCTCCATTCCTGCCGGCACGATCGTGGACAATGCGGCCTACACAGACTTCGCAGGCTACCTCGAACTAGGCACTGCGGATTACACGCTGCAAGTGCGGGACGAGAACCAGTCTACCATTGTTGCCGCATATAGCGCTCCCCTGCAGACCTTGAGCCT
>JADZGG010000091.1 GCA_020854015.1 Flavobacteriales bacterium | reverse complement strand
CTTGAAGGTGCTCATCGTCGGTGACATCCTGCACAGCCGCGTGGCCCTCAGCAACATCCTGTGCCTGCAGAAGCTCGGCGCGGAGGTGATGCTCTGCGGCCCGACCACGTTGATGCCACGTCACGTGGCCAGTCTGGGTGTGAAAGTGGAGCACGACCTGGACAAGGCACTGCGGTGGTGCGATGTGGCCAACATGCTCCGCATCCAGTTGGAGCGACAAGGCAGCGATGGCATCGCGAACTTCCCCAGCCTGCGGGAGTACAGCATGCTGTTCGGCCTGGACCTGGAGCGGTACAAGCGCGTGGGCAAGGACATCGTGATCATGCACCCCGGACCTATCAACAGGGGGGTGGAGATAACTTCCGAAGTGGCCGACCACGCCAACAGCATCATCTTGGACCAGGTGGAGAACGGCGTGGCTGTAAGGATGGCGGTGCTCTACCTGCTCGCCATGCGCATCCCCCGGGCGCAGGGATCCTAGGCTTCCACGGTCTTCCTTCCATTGGAACGCGTGACTATCTTTACCCCCAACGCATCTGAAAAGACGTCGTCCATGAACTTTACGATCGAGGACAAGGGCAAGTACTCACTGGTGAAAAGCACCGTGGACAAGCTCGATACCACCTGTGCACCCGAGCTGAAAAGCGAGCTGGTGTACCTGAACAAGACCGGTGTTCGCAATGTGATCATCGACCTGAGCGACACGCGCTATTGCGACAGCTCGGGCCTGAGCGCTTTGCTGGTCGCGAACCGCCTGTGCAAGAGCGTCAACGGCACGCTCATTGTGTGCTCACTGCAGGAACCCGTTCAGAAATTGGTGCAGATCAGCCAGCTTGAGAGCGTGCTTTCCATCACTCCTTCGCTCAGCGAAGCGGTGGACCTCCTGTTCATGGAGGAGATCGAGAAGGACGTGAAAAAAGACCAGTGACATGACCAGAGAACTACTCGTCGCAGCAGCCCTCTTGGGTGCGTCGTTCCGCATGGATGCCCAGTGCAGTCCGGATCCGCTTTATGCGGATAGCGTGTTCGGTGTGTGGCCCGACACCACTGAGGATTTCATAGGTGGTATGGTGGGACAGTTCTATACGGACACCTTGAACCTGCTCGTGCCCAGTGACGCCGGCCTGATCGATCCCCAGTTCGCTGGCTTCGTGATCGACTCGGTGCAGTTCACCGGCATCGACAACCTGCCTCCCGGTCTGAGCGTGAACTGCAATAGCCAGACAGCTGCGGCCTGCACCTACATCACGGGTGTTCTGGGCTGCGGTACCATCGAAGGCACGCCGACCACATCCGGTTCTTATGCGCTGACATTGAACGTGCTGGCCTACGCTTCTCTGTTCGGTCAGGCGATCCCTGTACCCCAGAGCTTCAGCGGCTACACCATCGTGATCGACCCTGCCACGGGCATCAACGAGGCCAACGTCGGTCTCGGGCAAGTCATGAACGTGCCGAACCCGTTCAGCCAGCGCACCAACATCGAGTTCACCTTGCAGCGCGGCACCAACACCACGGTGCGGGTATACAACCTGCTTGGCGAGGAGGTTTGGCGTACCGATGTTTCGGGAAAGCCTGGTCTCAACCGCGTGGCCTTCGAGCCTGCGGACCTTCAGGACGGCATCTACCTCTACAAGGTGCAGGCCGGCTCCGGCTCCTTCACCGGTCGCATGGTGCTCCGTCGCTGATCTGTTCCGACACCGTACTTTCGAAAGGTCCCGCTACAGCGGGACCTTTCTCTTTTGGTCTTCGAGGTCACCACATTGGGCACGGGCGCAGCGCTTCCAGCAAGGGGGCGTTACCCCACCGCACAATTGCTGAACGTAAGGGATGAGCTCTACCTGATCGATTGCGGGGAAGGCACCCAGGAACGCTTGCGCATGGCCGGGGTCAACTTCAATCGCATCGGGCGCATTTTCATCAGCCACCTGCACGGTGATCACTACCTGGGCTTGATGGGCCTGCTGAGCAGCATGCATTTGCAAGGGCGGCTGCGCGAGCTGCACGTGCATGGTCCTGCGGACCTGAGGGAAGTGGTCCACCTGCAACTACGCGTCTCCCAGACCTATCTCCGCTATCCCTTGCAGATCCATGCCGTGGCTTCGGTCAGTGGTGAGGTGATCATGGAGGACGAGCGCGTTACGGTGACCGCACTGGCTTTGAAGCACCGCCTGCCCTGCACGGGTCTGGTGGTAAAGGAGCGCGCTACGCTGCGGTCTCTCAGGAAAGAAATGCTCCCACTGATACCTGCCTATCGTCGGACCGGGGTGAAGGAAGGCGCTGACCTTGTGTTGGAGGATGGCACGGTGATCCCAAACGCCGAGCTGACCCTGGACCCACCGGCGCAACGCAGTTATGCCTTCTGTTCGGACACGGCCTATGCACCCGAGCTTGTGCCCTTTCTGACCGGCGTGGACCTGTTGTACCACGAGGCCACGTTCACGGAAGCGCTATTGGCGCGGGCGAAGGAGACCTTGCACAGTACGGCACGACAGGCGGCCACCATTGCCCGGGATGCCGATGTGGGGACCTTGTTGCTCGGCCACTTCAGTTCTAGGTACAAGAGCGCGGACCTTTTGCTGCAGGAAGCCTTGCCGGTCTTCCCGCGGACCTTGCTGAGCAACGAAGGCGCCACGTTCAAGGTGGGGCCAAGGGGGTAGGAAGGTGAACGATCCCCGGTGGAGATCTTGACGATCCCATGATGACCCAACGGGTTACCTTGGCACCCCGTTTAGACCCGTTCTAAATAACCATGATCGTCAAGACCCTGCTTGCGGACCACAGTGAACTGGCCTTGATCGGCCTGCGCACCGTCTTCGCCAAGGTGCCTCGGATCGAAGTGGTGGGCGAGGCTCGGGATGCGATCGAAATGCAGGCCCTGATCGTTCGGACCAAACCCGATGTGGTCTTGATCGACCACATGGCGGAAGGCTTCGGGGCCAACGCCATCCGCGATGGAGTTCGGCGAAGCAAACGGACCCGGTTCGTGGCCATCACCCCGGACCCAAGTCCCATGGCCTTGCGCAGTGCATTGCGGGGAGGGGTCACGAGCTACATCAAGAAGGATTGCGGCATCGACGAGATCATCGACGCCGTGTTACAGACCGCGGACGGGCAGAATTTCTTCTGTGGCAAGATCGTCGAGGCCATGGAGCGTGCTTCCGTGGACATGTCGAAGCTGATCACCGAGCCAATGAACTGCGAACCGATCACCCTGAGCGAACGTGAGTTCCAGGTGATAGCTCTGATCGCTGAAGGTCACAGCTACACGCGCATTGCGGAGCAACT
>JADZGG010000090.1 GCA_020854015.1 Flavobacteriales bacterium | reverse complement strand
GCCTTCCGCGCTGAAGTCTTTCCAATGGCCTATTCGAAGCAGTCGAGCCTTTCCGGTGTTGTCAACTGCAACTCTGCCTTCAACAGGAGTTCGGACTCCGTTATAGGCGTACTCGTTCCAAACGGTATCACGTCCAACGAAACCGAGACTGTCGTTGAAGTCAAAGCGCCATACCCCGGTAGAACTCGCCTTGGACGCCGGTCCGTACCCTTCGGTATCCTTGTAGGTATGGCATCCCGACGCCAATAGCAAAAGCAGAATAGTCAAGGATTCGATCAGGTACCTCAAAGCGATCATCATGGACGCCAAAATGCCCGAAACCCGGTGCCGGGGATTCCGGGCATCGGGTTCGGGAACGGCGCAAAGGTAGCGCTGCGGAAGATGGGCTCGCCGCACGTGCGAAGGGCCACGACGCACATGCGCCGCAGCCCTTCGACACGGGAGAGATCCTAGTTGTTCGTGAACGACACCTCGATCCAGTCCAGGCCGTTCCAGATCAACGTCAGCACATCGTTGGTGCCGAGCGAGCGGTTGGCTGCCAGGTTGCAATTGCTCACGGCGGCGTTGTCGCTAATGGTGATGGTGCCGCCACCGCTCTCGATCAGCAGCATCTGGCCCGTGACCAGACCGTTGCTGAGGTTCAGTGAGGAAGCGCCGGTGGAGGAGAAGCGCATGTAGCTGCGATCGCCCACGGTGACGTTATTGGCCCCCACAGGCACGGTCTGTGTGCTGGTGAGCCGCACGGTAAGACCTCCGTTCACATCCACACGAGTGCCGGGTGTGGTAACGCCGACACCCATGCGGCCTTGATCATCGATCACCGCGCGGGTGGCATTGCCATTGGTACGGAAGGCCAGACCGTTCGGAGTGGAGCTGGGGTTGTAGATCACGGCACCGTCGGCGTTGCTTGTGGGCGTGCCGAACAGCACGCCACTTTCGTTGGCATCCGGTGTCATCAGGTTGAGGTAGGCGTTCGTGTTATCCTCCAGCACAGCGAGCGCGGCGTTGTTCGACGTGCCGCCTGATGCACCGCGCGAAACATGCAAGGCGCGTGCGGGTGCAGTGGTGCCGACGCCCACGTTCACATCCGAGGAGGCGCCGTTCACACCATTGACGCTTCCGAGCACGAGCGCGTTGTTCGCTGTTACGCTTGCATTGGCTCCGAGCGCCGTGGAATTGGTGAGGGCACCGGACGGTCCGGCCTTGTAGCCCAGGCTCGTGCAGTCGAAGGTGGTCGCGGAGGTGCCGTGCGACTCGGAGCCTACGGTGGTGTTGCGCTCCCCGTTCTGCGGTGCGACCATGGCCTCACTTCCGATGATGGTGTTGTCCACACCTCCTTCAAGATTGGTCCCTGCCCCTGCGCCAAAGAACGAGTTGGCATTGCCGACATCGACTTTCCCCGCACCCAGGCCGAACGAAGTATGGTTGAATTGCGGAATGAACAGATCGGGCAGCGGCAGTTGTGGTGGCGCTTGAATGCGGCCAGCGTGGAGGTTGTTCACGCGGAACTTCAGATCCACCAGGTCCGTGGTTCCGAGGAAGTTCGTCCCATTTGTACCGCTGTTGCCCGTGATGTCCCAGAAGCCCGTGGTCCCGTTCGAGAGCTTGGCCACACCGACACCTGCAGCACCTACGCGCTGCTGATGCCATTCAATGGTCCCAGTCTGCTTCGATCGCTCGGCCGTAAGCAATGAGCGCCACTGTGTTCCATCATGGAAGTAGAACGCATGCTCAGTGCTGTTGAAGATCATGCACCCCTGGCCGGGGGTGGGCATGGCCAGCATCTCGGGATCCGTCATCATCGGGATCAGCAGGCTTTGGTCGGGGACAGGTTGTTGTGCAAAGGCACCTGCTGAGCAGAGCAGCAGTGCGAGGGGAAGGAGGTTGCGGAACATGGGTGCTTGATGGGAGCTTCAAAGCACGGAGCCTTCGTAGCTCCCATCAATAGAACGTTTGTTACAGTCGGCGTCTTCGATCCGGATCCTCTCGCCACTGACCGAGCTAGCTTTGACGGTGATGAAGCACCTGCACACGGTCGTCCGGGTCCTTGCGGCAGTCCTGCTGGCGAGCGGTCCACTTCTTGCCCAGCCCATCGACAGTTTGCACGTGTTTGGGGACCTTCCGCCAGGTTCGTATACCTCTGCGTCTGCCAACGCGCTGGCCTGGCAACTGCACCAGAGCCATGCGGCGCACCGGGCAGTAAAGGGAATCGAGCTCGCGGCTGCCACCGAAGCGTTGAAGGTGTACACGCCCACACGACATACCTACAGACCACTACCAGGCCTCAGCAATGTGATCATCGCCTTCAGCGGTGGCCGGGCGTTTGCCGTTGGGATTGCGAACGACCTGGACCTGGTGATCAACTTCACCGCGCGGCAGGAGTACCGGATCTCATCCTACGTGGACCACCTGAGCGTGCGGGCGACACTGCTGAAGGTGCTGTTGATGGAGCAGTGATCAGGGCGACAGAAATGATCCGCCCGTATCACTTGCCACTTGCCATGGCCTTCTCCACCATGCCCTTGCTGCCGATGAAGAGCGGGCATCGCTGGTGCAGTTCGGTGGGCTTGAGGTCGAGGATGCGCGTGGTTCCATCGGTGGCCATGCCGCCGGCTTGTTCCACGATCATGGCGAGGGTGTTCGCTTCGTACAACAGGCGGAGCTTGCCCTTGGGCGCCTTCTTCGTCGCGGGGTAGAGGTAGATGCCGCCTTTCAACAGGTTGCGGTGGAAGTCGGCCACGAGGCTGCCGATGTAACGGCCGCTCATCTGCTGGCGCTTGCAGTCGTCGATGTAGTTCCGCACGCCGTCGCTGAACTCGTAGTAGTTGCCTTCGTTCACTGAGTAGATCTTGCCTTCCGTCGGCGTCTGCAGGTTGGGGTGGCTCAGGCAGAAGGTGCCGATGCTGGGGTCGAGCGTGAAGCCGTTCACCCCGTGGCCCGTGGTGTACACGAGCATGGTGCTGCTGCCGTAGATGATGTAGCCAGCTGCCACCTGTGCGCTGCCGGGCTGCATGAAGTCATCCATCGTGGCCTTGTCGCCCGTGCTCACACGGCGGTAGATGCTGAAGATGGTGCCGATGCTCACGTTCACATCGATGTTGCTGGAGCCATCAAGCGGGTCCATGGTCACCACGTACTTGCCCCCATTGTCGAAGTGCACGATGTCGTCGTTCTCCTCGCTGGCCACGGCGCATACCATGCCCTGACTCTTCAGCAGGCGCAGGAAGAGGTCGTTGGCGTACACGTCGAGCTTCTGCTGTTGCTCGCCCTGGATGTTCTCGCTGCCTTGTGCGCCCAGGATGTCCTCGGCGAGGCCGGCCTTGTTCACTTCACGGTTCACCATCTTGCCCGCCAGTCGG
>JADZGG010000089.1 GCA_020854015.1 Flavobacteriales bacterium | reverse complement strand
GCCGCTGTACCAACCGGACCGGTAGTTCGGGTCAACCAGGGCCTTGCTGATCATGTCCTGGAAGCGGTCGCCCCACACCTCCTCCACCCCGAAGGCGATGGCGTAGGGCAGGAACTTCTCGAAGACCTCGGGCGTCATCGCGGGCGGGTTGAAGTGCTGCAACTGCTTCTCCTCAGCAGCGCTCAGGTACATCTTGAACCCTTGCAGGCGCGAACGCAAGGCGAGCTTCTCCTCGCTCGGCCGCTTGATCAGGAAGAGGTAGACGATGAAGAGGAACATGTTCGCCACGAGGAAGGCGATGATGTACACCAGGTCGTTGTCGCCCCAGTACGCGTTGTGCAGTACGAACAAGGAGATGGCGCAGATCGTGATGGTGAGGACCGGGATCCACCAGAAGCGCACGTTGTTGCCCTTGTTCAGGAACGCGTGCCACTGGTGGCGCAAGCTGCCGCGGAACGCGCTGGCCATGCTCTGCACGCTCGGGTCGTAGGTGCCATCGATGGCGAAGCTGTCCTGCCCGCTGCCGAACATGCGGTTCAGGAGCTCCTGCTCTTCCTTCGGAAGACCCGACCCACCCTTCAACTTCACCAGCGTGTAGGTATCCTTCTTGATCAGGCCGAGCAACATCTCCTCCTTCTTCTCGTCGATGCGGATGTGGCCCTTCACGGCCAGACTGATCATGGCCGGGGTGATCTGGTCGTCATTTGCACTGCCGCGCATCACCATGGCCACCGAGGCGGGCGAAAGGTTGTCCGGTGGCTCGAAGAGCGGGATCACGGTGGGCCGGTCCGGATCGCGGCCATGCCGGGCCCAAGTGGAGAAGTAGTACAGCAACAGCAGCAGGGTGATGATGCTGCCCACGAGCGGCACCGCGTAGCGTTCCCAGAACGTGGGGGGCGGAGGTTCGGCCACCACGCCTTTCTGGAAACCGACGGCCACCGTGAGCCCTTCGTAGTAGCCCATGGCGCGGCCTTGGAAGCTGACCGTGCGCGGATCGAGGATGGAGTCCGTACACGCATGCTCGGTGCTGCCGAGCGTCCCCGTATAGCAGGCGGTCCGCTTCACCTGGGCCGTGGGCGGCAGGTGTATCACAGCAGAGATGCTGTCGACCTCGAAGGCCCAGCCGTTGCCGTTCACGTTCCAATAGATCTCGTCGTACTCCGGAAAGAAACCCACCTGACCTTTGGTGGTGTAGGTGATGCGGTACGGGTAGTCGCCGGGCTCCAGAAAGTTGCCCTCGCTGCCCACGTACAGCACAAAGTCATCACCTTCCGTGGCGGTATGGTGCGGCGAAGGCGCACCGAACACCTCCACGGCCGTGAGCTCGTACTTCACCCGATGTTCCCTGCCGTTGTGGTCGGTGAAGCGCAGCGGCAACTTCCGCACGATGCCGCGCTTGAACTCGACGCCTTCCGCGTGGATCGTGATCTCCTCCGTGACCGTCAGTTGCCCATCGGGCGCAACGGTCAGGTCGGTATGGAAGGCGTTGATCTTCTCGGACTGGCCGTGCGCGCAGAGCACACCCGCCACCGATGCCAGCAGCAGCCAGCGCCGCATCAGTTGAACTTTACCGTTGGGGCGATCTTCTCGGCCGGGTTGTCCAGCTCGAAGAACGCCGACTTCACGAAGCTGAACATGTTCGCGATCACGTTGCTCGGGAAGCTCTCGATCAAGGTGTTCTGCTCGCGCACGTTCCCGTTGTAATAACGACGCGCTTTTTCGAGGTCACCTTCCACCACGCTCAACATGTTCTGCAGCTCCAGGAAGTTCGTGTTCGCCTTCAGCTCCGGATAGCGTTCTGCCACGGCGATCAGGTTCATGAGCGCACCGTTCAGGTTCTTCTCCGCCGCTTGGTGGCCTTCCACCGTGGTGGCCTGCTGTGCTGCTGCACGGGCCCGGGTCACGCTCTCGAAGGTCTCCTTCTCATGAGTGGCATACCCCTTCACCGTTTCCACCAAGTTCGGTATCAGGTCGTAGCGCTTCTTCAGCTGCACATCGATGCCGCTCCACGCCTCGGCCACCAGGTTCTTCAGCTTCACCAGCTTGTTGTAGATGCCCACGGCGTACAAGGCGATCAGGACGACGAAGGCGAGGAGGACGAGGAGGGCTGTCATCTGGTGGGGTTTGATGGGAATGAGGCTCGAATATAGATCCCCTCCACGGCGCTGTCCGGCGAAGCACGATGGCTGAGCAGTTCCAGGCCATCGGCATCGGCCGACCCACAGCGTCCCGTGGATACTTGGCGGCACAGCACTGTGCAAGACCAGCGTTGCTCTTTCGTTCTTGCGGCATGAACCGCGTACTGGCCCTTCCCGGTCTCGACCACTTGCGTGCCTTGGCCATCGTGCTGGTGTTCGTCTACCACTACGGCCTGTTCGCGCACCCGGCATGGATCGAGAGCATCGGTGCCTTCGGCTGGATCGGCGTGGACCTCTTCTTCGTGCTCAGTGGCTACCTGATCGCGGACCAGCTCTTCCGTTCGCAGGCGCGCACCGGCACCATCGGTCTTCGCGCGTTCTATCTGCGCCGTGCCTTTCGCATCCTTCCGGCGTACGGCGTGATGGTGGCGCTGTACTTCCTCTTCCCTCTCATCCAAGAGCGCGCGACGATCGCCCCGCTGTGGAAGTTCATCACATTCACCCTGAACCTGGGCTTGGACCTGCGCAAGCACGGCACCTTCTCGCACGCATGGTCCTTGTGCGTGGAGGAGCACTTCTACCTCGTGCTGCCGCTGGTCCTGCTCGGGCTGCAGCGCCTGCGCGTGCGGAACGCCGGCTGGTCGTTGAGCGCGCTGGTGGTCGTCGGGCTCGTATGGCGTTCGTGGGCCTGGCATGTGGGTGTGCCGGTGGACTTGCGCGGTGAACAAGCGGCCGTGTGGTTCCAGTGGCTCTACTACCCCACCCCCTCCCGGCTCGATGGTCTGCTCATGGGCATCGCCATCGCCGCAGCGATGCACTACCGCCGCTCCATCTTCGATCGTGCACGCCTGTCAGGGACCACATGGTTGCTGTGCGGCGGTGCTTTTCTCCTATTGGCGTGGTGGTTCACGAAGGACCGTTACGGCCTGCTCGGTTCGGTGGTGATCTTCCCGCTGGTTTCGCTTGGCTTCGGTTGCTGGCTGTTGGCCATGCTTCAGCCGAACTTCCGACCGGCCAACAAAGCCATTTGGCTCACGCGTCACTTGGCGGAGCTCGCCTTCTGCCTCTACCTCACGCACAAGGCCGCCATCCATTGCACGCAGGAATGGTTGACCAGCGATGCACTGCCGGTGGATGGTTCCGGCATGTTCTTCTGCTGCGCTCTCGCGAGTGTAATGGCGGCCCTGGCCTTGCGCTTCGCGGTGGAGCGTCCGTTCCTCGCCTTGCGCGATCGGTGGACGTGAGCGATCGCTATCCGAATAGAGCGACCGAACGAGCAGTGTGCCTTGCCCCTCGCCTTCAGCTACCTGTGGAAGTTGGCCTCCAACGAACGAAGCCCCCAAGTTCAGGGGGCTTCGCTGTTCTTGGAAAGAACTCAAGGAACGTGCGTGTAGGAGAAGGGCGTTGAACACCCCGAGGTGTTACCGGCGTCATCGATCCCTTGCGCATGGAAGGTTGTGGTGCTGCTGGGCGCTACTGTTACCACGATGCTGAACGTACCATCAACTGCCGCAGTGCCCGTGGCCAGGACCGTACCAAGGCAATTTGCCGTTGTGCGGATGTTAACCTCGCTGAACGGGGTTGCCATTCCGGACAGTGTTGGACTGGTGCTGGTGCCCGGTGACGACGGCGTCGATGCGAGGATGACGGGTGTGACGGGTGCGATGTCGTCGTGCGTGTAGAAGAAGGCCGATGAGCACGTGGACACCTGACCGCCAGCGCTGGTGGCCTGGGCTGTGACGGTGGTGGTGGTGTTCAACCCCACCGGAACAGGATGCCCGAAGAAGCCGCCCGATACCGGATCGCTCACGGCTACCGGTACGCCCTGGCAGTTGTTCGATGCATAGAACCGCACGGTCGGTCCCTCATCCGAGGTACCGACCAACGTAGGCGTGCTGTTGTTGCTCGGCGAGAGCGGCGTGCTGCTGTTGATGATGGGGGCTGCTGGTGGCGAGCACACGCCGTTCTCGTCCACGATGCCGTCGCAATCATTGTCCTGTGTATCGCAGGTCACCTCGCTGGTTTCGTAAGCTGCTGAACCGCTCGCGTAGTTCGAAGTGGCACAGGTGATCCAAGTGCCACCTACGCAGAGGTTGCTGGTCTTTTGCACGCCACTGCACACACCGACCTGGTTCTCACAAAGCACCAGCACCAGACCCGGATCGGCCGCATCGGTGAGGCCATCGCCGTCGTTATCCAGACCATCGCAGACCTCGTTCACCACCGGTGTGCCGACGCAGTTGCCTGTTCCAGTGCACGCATCGTTGATGGTGTTCGGGTTGCCATCGTCACAAGCGGTACCAGCGGGAGCGGGTACGAAAACGCAACCGGTCAAGGGGTTGCATGTGTCAATGGTGCATGGGTTGCCATCATCGCATACGGCCGGTGGACCGCTGATGCAGTTGCAGGCGCCATCCTCGATGTCGTTCACCGTGCAGGCGTTGCCGTCATTGCATGGAGTACCAGCAGGCGCGCAACCGCAGACACCGCCTTCGTCCACCTGCCCGTCGCAGTCATCATCCACACCGTTGCAGACTTCAGGTCGCGCGGGATTGATGTTCAAGTTGCTGTCGTTGCAATCACCTTGGCAGGTGGTGAAGCCGTCAGCATCGTTGTCCGTGCAAACTGTTCCCACACAGTTACCCGATCCATCGCACGCATCGTTGATGGTGTTGGGGTTGCCATCGTCACAAGCGGTACCTGCGGGGGCGGCTACGAAAACACAACCGGTCAAGGGATTACATGTATCAATGGTGCACGGGTTGCCATCATCGCATACGGCCGGTGCACCGCTGATGCAGTTGCAAGCGCCATCCTCGATGTCGTTGACCGTGCAAGCGTTGCCATCACTACAGGGTGTTCCGGCCGGCGCGCATCCGCACACGCCGCCCTCGTCGATCTGCCCATCGCAATCGTCGTCGATGCCGTTGCAGGTCTCCGGTAGTCCGGGCTGGCTGCAGGTGGTTCCGCCATTGCCGTCGCAGATCACTACACCGCCGCACCCGCAAGCTTGTCCGAGGCCCAGACCTTCATCGATCTGGCCATTGCCGTCGTTGTCAAGGCCATCGCAGAGCTCCACAGGACCGCAATTCTCATCGACCTGTCCGTCGCAGTTGTTGTCGATACCGTCACCACACACATCCGTTGCGTTGGGGTTGGTGAGCGGTTCATTGTCGTTGCAATCACTGTCGTTGGTCACCGCGCCCTGCGGTGGCGTGCAGCTGCTGAAACCGCTCTGCGGTTCCCCGAAGCCATCCCCATCGGCATCCAGGTAGTAGGTGCTTGCCGTGGTCACCTGCGGATCGTTGTCATCGCAATCACCGCTGTTCGATACACCGACACCGGAACATGGAACGGGCGCGTTCGGATCACCGAAGCCATCGGCATCCAGGTCGGCGAAGAGGTTGAGCTGATCGTCCACGATGCCGTTGCAATCGTTGTCCAGACCATCACAGATCTCCGGGGCGCCCGCGTAAACATTCGCATTCGCATCATCGCAATCCGAGCCGGTCGGCAGGCCATCACCATCGGCATCGGTGAGCCCGAAACACTGCATCAAGTTCGCGTTGCAGCCCGCGGATACCATGCAGGCGGCACAGGCTTCCTGTCCCTGCGCGCATTCTGCAATGCAGTTGGTACGCACGCAATCCGCCCATTCCACGCCACAGGCGTTGCACGCGTCGCTCAGCGGGAACTGCCCGGACAACTGGCCCAGCACGCAAGCGCTGAAATTGTTGGAGAAGATGCAGCTACCGAGCGCGCTCATCAGGCCCTGCGTGTAGGTCTGGTAGTTGGCATCCACCCATGCCACCTCGGTCGCGGAACACACCTGGCTGCAGTTCTGACCGGGGAAGACCAGCGGATCGGCATCGTCGCAATCGTCATCGTTCCCGACATAGCCCGCTGGCTGCGCACAGGCGCTAACGGAGCTGGCCGCGTTGCCGTAGCCGTCACCGTCCGCGTCGGCGTACCACAGCACAAAGAGGGTCGTATCACCCACATTGTCCACCACGCCATCACAATCGTCATCCTTGCCGTTGCCGCAGACCTCATTGGCGTCGGGGTTCACCTGCGCGTCCGAATCATCGCAGTCCAGTGGCGGGCAGCCGGCGTTGTTGTAGTAGCCATCGTTGTCCGCATCCAAACAACCACCGTTGGCAGCACTGATGCCCGGCACAATGGTGTAACAGCCGCTCGCATGCCGGAGCGTGTCGCCCAGCAAGCTCACCGTCGGACAATCGACGCTACCGGCGTGGAGCGCGTAGGGTACGCTCAACAACTGCGAGGTGCCCATGTCCACATAACTGCCACTGGCATCGAGCTCCACTTGCAGAAAGTGGGACGCGCTGCCCCAAGGCACGGCGTCAAAGGCCCCTTGAACCACGATGCCCTGCCCCACCGCCAAGCTGAACAGGCCGAAGGCGCTGGTGGTGGTGGCGTGCACCTCCTGGTAAGCGATGGGCCCGGAGGCGGTGCCGCTGTGGATGCTGAAGCGAACGCTCAATGGTTGCGCGCTCAGCACGGTACCGCTGGCATCGCGCGCCACGGCCTGGAAATCGAAGGCCTGCGGCACTTGTGCGGTGAGGGTGCCGCAGAGCAGGACGGTAACAAGTAGGGATAGGAAGCGCATGGGCGTGGGAGGTTCAGGGGAGCGGTTGGACGCGCACGGCGGTGGGGACAGTGCCGCCAATGGTGAGCAGGATGGGGTCGCGGTCGTTGCGGATGCCGGTGTACTTCACGGTGCCGTCGAGGTTCACGTCGGCAGGTAGGTAGCCGCTCACGGTGTTGGTGGGCACGGTGCCGCCGATCGTCAACAGCACGGGATCGCGGTCGTTGTCGGCACCGGTGTACTTCACGGAGGCATCGCCGTTCACATCGCCGCTCCACAGCAGGTAGCGTCCGTTGCGCTGTGCTTCGGCGTTCGGCACATGCAGCGCGGTACTGCCGGTGGTGAGGTCGAAGGCGTTCAGGCCGGTGCCGAGCGGTACGGGTGACTGCGTCAGCACCGGCAAGTGGTTGCGGTGCAGCAATGCGATGTGGTAGCTGCCGGTCACGGCCGAGATGCGCAAGGGCGAAACGCCGTCCACATCGACAACATCGCCATCGCGTTGCAACAAGGCCGCGCGGGCGGCATCGATGCGGCCG
>JADZGG010000088.1 GCA_020854015.1 Flavobacteriales bacterium | reverse complement strand
TGTGCTGGAACACGAAGCGCTTGCCCATGTGCAGGCGGGCACCGTCGATCATGCAGGCGTGGCACTCGCTGTCGTACACCAACACGTCGTGGCGGGAGAGGAGGGCCTCAATGGCGCTCATGCAGCCCTGGTAGCCGTAGTTCAGCAGGAAAATGTCCTCCTTGCCCATGAAGGCGCTCAGCTCGTTCTCCAGTTGCTCATGGTACTTGGTCTGGCCGCTCATCATGCGGGCACCCATGGGGTAGGCCATGCCCCAGTCCTTGGCAGCCTGAGCGTCCACAGCACGTACGTCCGGGTGGTTGGCGAGGCCCAGGTAGTTGTTCAGGCTCCAGACCAGCACGGGCTTGCCGCGGAAGTTCATGTGCGCGCCCAGTTCACCCTCCAGCTTGGGGAAGCTGAAGTAGCCATGGCTTTGCTTGGCGTGGCGGCCGATGGGGCCCATGTCCTTGCGGATCTTGTCGAAGATGTCGTTCATGCTCTGTGCGCCGAACGCTCGGCGGTTTCGGTTGATCGGTTCGTGCGGGGGAAAAGCCCCCGGCTTGCAGGCCCGGCAAAAGTAACCAACCGTTCATACCACGTTCACCAACGCTCACGTTCCTTCCCCCTGCGGATCGTTGATACCTTTGCCGCCCTTCGAAATGACGCGTCACACCGGTCCTTCCTTCCCCAGCCTACGCTTGGCCAAGCTTTTTCCCCTGGCGGTGGCCTTGGTCTGGGCCGTCCTTTTCATGGGCACCGGGGCCTTGCTGCCCGGTTGCAGTGAGTTCAACCACGCCCTCAAGAGCGACAGCTTGGAGTACAAGGTGGAGGTGGCCGAGAAATACTACGCGAAGGCCGACTACGACCGCGCTCTGCCGTTGCTGGAGGAACTGGCCGCACTGACCCGGGGCACCGCCCGAAGCGAACGGATCAATTACATGCATGCCAAGACCATCTACGGCATGAAGGACTACATCCTGGGGGGCTACTACCTGGACCACTTCGCCAAGACCTTCCCCACGAGCCAGTACGCCGAGGAGTGCACCTTCCTCAGCGCCATGTGCTATTACAAGAACAGTCCTGAGTGGGAATTGGACCAAACGGACACCGAGGCGGCCATCGACCAGCTGCAGCTTTTCCTGGCATACTACCCGGAGACGAACCTGAAGGACAGCTGCAACACCCTGATCGACGGGTTGCGCAAGAAGCTGGAAGTGAAGGACTACGCCGCCGCGAAGCAGTACTTCACCCTGCGGAACTACGAGAGCGCCCGGGTGGCCCTGACCAACTTCGTCAGGAAGTGGCCCAACAGTATCTACCGGGAGGATGCCCTGTTCACCGTGCTGGAGTCGGACCACGACCTGGCCATGAACAGCGTGGATGTGAAGAAAGCACAACGGATCGACGAGGGCATCCGTTCGTTCAATAACTTCGCCGACGCTTTTCCGGAGAGTGGACGCATGGAAGAGGCCCGTCTCCTCAACGCCGATCTCGCCACACTTCTCGAACGCCTGAACAACGCACCGAAGCCATGAGCAACACGCACAACATGAATGCCGCCAAGACCACCATCACCCGCGACGTGAAGGACCTGGACGTGGAGCTCGGCAACATCTATGAGACGGTGAGCGTGCTGGGCAAGCGTGCAAACCAGATCGCTGTGGAGATCAAGACCGAGCTCAGCGCGAAGCTGGAGGAGTTCGCGGTGACCGGTGAGAACCTCGAGGAGGTGTACGAGAACCGCGAGCAGATCGAGATGAGCAAGCACTACGAGAAGATGCCGAAGCCTTCCGCCCTGGCCATCCAGGAGATGCTCGACGGCAAGATCTACGTGCGCCGCCCCGAGGAGGCTGTGGCCGCTCCCGAGACCAAGTGATCCACAGGGCCGCTCCACGCCGCTGAGCATGGAACACGCGCTGCCACGAAAGATCCTGCTGGGCATCACCGGCGGTATCGCTGCATACAAGACCCCGTACCTGGTCCGCGCCCTAGTGAAGGCTGGCGCTGAGGTACAGGTGGTCATGACCCCTTCAGCACACGACTTCGTTACGCCGCTTGCGTTGGCCACGGTCAGCAAGCGGCCTGTGCTAAGCGAGCTGTTCGTCCGCGATGGCAGTGGCCGCTGGAACGACCATGTGCACCTGGCCCGCTGGGCGGATCTGATGCTGGTTGCTCCCGCCAGTGCCAACACTTTGGGGAAGATGGCCCAAGGCCTCTGCGACAACCTGGTTCTGGCCTGCTACCTCAGCGCTGAATGTCCGGTGTTCGTGGCGCCTGCCATGGACCTGGAGATGTACCGTGACGCCGGCGTCCAAGCCAACCTCGAGGCCTTGAGGGAACGCGGTGTCCGCACCATCGGTCCTGCCCATGGCGAACTGGCCAGCGGACTGGTCGGGGAGGGCCGCATGACCGAACCGGACGAGATCGTTGCCGCCTTGCATCAGGCGTTGATCGGCAGCTCGAAGCTGGCCGGTAAGCGTATCCTCATCACTGCCGGACCCACGCAGGAAGCCATCGACCCCGTCCGTTACATCAGCAACCGCAGCAGCGGCAAGATGGGTTTCGCACTCGCCGAAGAAGCCGCCTGGCGTGGCGCGCAGGTGGAGCTTGTTACAGGCCCTGTTTCACTGACCTCGGACCGCGCGGGCATCACCCGCACCGATGTGGTGAGCGCCGCTCAGATGGCCGAGGCCTGCAAGACCAGGTTCCCCAATTGTGACATTGCCATTGCCAGTGCTGCTGTGGCCGACTGGCGTCCGGCTGATCCCGCTGCAAGCAAGATGAAGAAGGGTGCCGCTCTTGGGGCGCTTACCTTGGAACCGACCGAGGACATCCTGGCGTGGATGGGGGGCGTGAAGACCGCTTCCCAATCGCTCGTGGGATTCGCCTTGGAGACCGACAACGAGATGGCCCACGCAGCAGGTAAGCTCACCCGCAAGAACCTCGACCTCGTCGTGCTCAACTCCCTCCGTGATCCCGGGGCCGGGTTCGGTCACGACACCAACCAGGTCACCCTGCTGACCCGGAACAACGATCCCGAAGCCCTTCCGTTGATGAGCAAGGCCGCTGTGGCCCAACGGATCCTCGACCGCCTCGAAACCCTGCTGCCCGATGCGTAAGCCTTTCCTCGTACTACTTGTCGCGCTCCTGCCCCTGTGCCTGCCCCTGACACTGCAGGCCCAGGAGTTCAACTGCAAGGTGCAGGTGATCGCACCGCAGATCCAGAGCACGCCCAAGCGCATCTGGCAGAGCATGGAGACCGCCATCACCCAGCTGATGAATACGCGCCGCTGGACCAACCTGAACTACACCCAGCAGGAGCGCATCGACATCAACTTCCTGCTCACCATCAGCGAGCAACCCGCTGCCGACCGCTTCAAAGGCACCCTCCAGGTCACCTCCTCGCGCCCGGCCTTCAATTCCGACTACCTAAGCCCCGTGCTCGACATCCTCGACAACAACGTGGAGTTCCAGTTCCTGGAGAACACACAGATCGAGTTCAGCCCCGACCGCTTCACCAACAACATGGCGAGCATCATCGGCTTCTACGCCTATTTCATCCTTGGGGTGGACGGTGATACCTTTCAAAGCATGGGCGGTTCGGAGTTCTACGCGGTAGCCCAGCGCGTCGTCAACCAGGCCCAGAACACCTCCGAGCCCGGTTGGAAAGCCTTCGAGGAACCGAAGAACCGCTACTGGTTGCTGGAGAACCAGCAGCAGGCCGTGTTCCGCCCCTTGCGCGAGTTCCTTTACAACTACCACATCAATGCCATGGACATCATGACCAGCGATCCGGCCACGGCCCGCAAGAACATGATGGCCGCCATCGAAAAGCTCAAGACCGTTCACCAGGCCAAGCCCGCCAGCTACAACATGCAGGTGTTCTTCAACGCCAAAGGCAACGAGATCGTCGAGATCTTCAAGCCCGCCGACCCCGCCGACAAGGTGAAGCTGCTGAACATCGTCCAGGTGATCGACCCCGGCAACATCAGCAAGTACCAGAACATGATGCGCGGCTCCTGAACGCCCGCCCTGACCGTTCAACCGTGTACTTCCTCGCGCTGAAATGCGCATCTTGGCGTTGTCCTCAATGACACGTTTTCCGTCATGCTGAAGCGCCTGTCCATCACCAACTACCTGCTGATCGAAGCCCTCGAGCTCGACCTGTCGGAAGGGCTCACCATCATCACCGGTGAAACGGGCAGTGGCAAGAGCATCCTGATCGGTGCCTTGGGCCTGGCCATGGGCGATCGCGCGGACGGCGGTTTGGCGCGCGACCCGAAGCAGCGCTGCATCATCGAATTGGAAGTGAACGTGCGCGGACTGGGTCTCGAAGCTTGGTGCGAAGCCGCCGAAGTGCCTTACGAGGAAACCACGATCATCCGCCGCCAACTGGATCCGGGTGGCCGGAGCCGTGCCTTCGTCAACGACACGCCCGTGCGCCTGGAGCAGCTCCGCGAACTCGGTGAACGGCTCGTGCACGTGCACAGCC
>JADZGG010000087.1 GCA_020854015.1 Flavobacteriales bacterium | reverse complement strand
GTTGCGGCGGCCGCAGCATCCTCCTCACGCACCGTGCCATCGAAATACTTGTCGAACACATGGTCGTTCAGCAAGCTGTTGCCGTCGTACACTCCTTGTTGGGCGCTGATGGTGCCAGGACCCCGGTAGTTGGTCGCCGCCCAAGCCGCATCCGCGATCATCAGGCCACCCGCATAGTGGATGTAGTTGGCCGTTGACGCTGTGTAGGACGTGGTCTTGATGTTGCCTCCAAAACGGGTAACGGGCCTTGTCAACTCGTTCGCGATGGCCGTGGTGGCGCTAGGAGCTACTGGAGAGTCGTCATAAAGGTTACCGTTCGCAGCGGAAGGATGACGCATGAAGCGCGTCCGCGGCTGCAGGGCAGGTGTATGAACCCAGACGCGAGGACTTCGACCGTCCGCCGGCTGTTTCACCCAGCACCAATCCAAGACGATATTGCTAACACCATCCCAGTAGTACCCAGCCAACCCACCGGGTGCCAACGGATTGATGTTCAGAGGAATTTGATTCCAGCCTCCGCTAACAACAATTGTCTGTGTTGGAGTCGGTGGATTCGGAAAGGTAGTATTCCTAATAGCTGAGGTGCGCACAGCTTCTACCCATGTGCCAGGTGCGGTTGTGAAATCGTTAACTGCTGTTGTGCCGATACGCGCTTCGATCTGGATCTTCCCCTGCGTAAAAGGAGAAGATGGACCACCATTGCAATCGTCATCCAAAGCATACCAGCCGAAAGATGTAATGTATCCTTCACAGAGTCCGGCCGCGGTCAACTCGGCTGCCGTGTAGATGTACTGAGCCCTGTACCCTCGTCCCGTGGTATTGGCAAAAACACCCGTCCATGCAGTGGAATAAGCCGTGTTCGCAAACCCCGTGAAGGTCAGGGTAACACCGGCCGCTGTTGCTGTTGCCGCAGCCGTAAGGGTGAGGGTAGTAGCGTTCACAACCGAAGCGACACGCGCGTTCGCAGGAATGCCCGCCCCGATCACAAAGTAATTGGCAGCCAACCCGACAGTACTCGCCGTGGTCACCGTTGTTGAACCCAAGGTTGTGTTGCAGATCAGCGTGAATGGGGATCCACAAGGGATCGGGAAGACAGCAGTGGCATTCGTCGGGACTGGCGTCTGCGCGTTGCTGACCGAATTGGAACCAGGTTGAGGTCCGACCACCGCAAATCCAGGAGATGGAACAACGGGGCAGGTCAGGGTATCCTTGGCGTAGTCACCTCCCGCGGTCACCAAAGCCTCGGCGTTCTCTAAGCGTGCCCAGTTGCCGGGTGCGGCCGTCATGCCGAAGAACTGGCTGGCCAGGGTGGCCGTTGCGTTCACGCTCAGCGTAACGGTCGTGGCGTTAACAATGGCTGCGATGGTGGTGCCCGGAGGAATGCCGGTGCCGGTGATGGTCATACCCACAGCCAAGCCAGCTGTGCTGGTCATGGTCACGGTAGGACTGCCCAAGGTGGTGTTGCCCGAACGGGTCACCATCGGGGTGCTACCGAAGTGCCAGCGGTTTGGAGCGGTTGCGGATGCCGTGAACCGGATAGAACCCTCCTGGTTGGTGGCGCTACCTGCGCCAGCTCCACTGGAAATGACGCGCATGGCACCGTTCACGTCCAAGCGTTCCAACGGAGCGCCGACGGTGTTGATGCCCATATAGCGGGTGGTTCCCAAGATCTGCATCTGGGGATCCACGGTGGCCGGAGTAACGGTCCTGAAGTTAAGTGGGGTGGCACCGATGGTGCCGAGGTAGTTCAGCGTCGGCGTTGTGCCTGCATTACCGTTCAAGGTCCATGCGTTGCGTCCCGGGGCCCAGCGCACCCAAGCGTTGGTGGGAGGGCCTTCGTAGTACCAGAAGCCATGCTCCTCGGAAGGATCGAACACGGGGGCAGTGACATCATCGGTCTGGTAGACCCAAAGGCCGGCCGTTGGAGCCGGGATGGCCAAACGGTCCGAACGGAGCATGCGAGGGATCAGCAAACCACGCTTACCGGCGGCGGGCAGGCCGCTCACATCAAGGTCCAGCAACGCCGAGGCATTGGGGGCCGCTCCGGTAACGTTGATGCCGACATTCTGCGCCTGCGCGCCGGACACGAGGCCCAGTACGACGATGCTTGAGAGGGTACGAAGGCGTAGGGCTTTCCGCATGGTTTAATGCGTTGGGATGAGTACGGACGTCCGCAATATGAGCTTACGTGACAGACAAAAGTAGGTCTGTCGCGGGTCGAATTCAAGGGCCTGTCTACAGAAGGGCATCATCCTTGGTTTCACAACGAGCTGGAATTTCGGCTCATCTCAGTGACGATGCGATGTGTGAATGGTTGCCCTCGACTTGTGAACAGGTCCTGTTGATGGACGAAGTAGAAGCCTGAGGTTCAACGGTTCCACGTGTGTTATGCTCACTGTTTCAGGAAGCGGTAGGCAGCGGTCCGTTGGCCATCCGGCCCCTCCCCGAACACCGTATAGATGCCCGCTGGCAGGTCCGCAAGGGTGATGTGCACCGTTCCGGAGGTGGGTGCCGGTGCGGAAGCCAGAATTCGGCCGACCGGATCCGAGATGCGAATGCGGGAGCCCGAAGCCATCGTCGGCGGTACCCACCAAAGCTCGTTGCCGGCCGGATTCGGGAAGGGCGCGTTCACTGTGAGACCGCGAAGCACGGGAACCGCGTGGGTGGGCGCAGCGCTGCCGTTCTCCGTTATCAGTACCAATCGATAGTAGCTCAATCCGGTCAAGGGGCTCTCGTCCGTCCAAGCGTGATCCGGGGCCTGCAGGTCCTCGCTGTTCATCACCGTACCGATGGAGGTGAAGTGTGATGCATCCACCGAACGCTGAACTTGATACAGGACCACATCGGAGCTGTTCCCCGTGCTCCAGTTCACATCCACCACTTCATCGTGCGCCTGAGCGTCGAAGGCCGTGATCTGAATGGGTAGTAGGGTACAATCCAACGAGGCTCCGTTGCTGAGGTTCCAGTTGAGGTTGAAAGCCTGGCCAGAGGTGGAGAAGTTGTCGACATAGAGAATATAGACCTGTCCTACCAACACGTTCAAAGTGCTCACCCACTTGTCTCCCCCAGCGCCTTCGCTTAGATCGACAGCTCCGTTCCCAAGGCCCGTATTTCCTGTAAGTGCTGAGAACGAACATCGGACGGGCGGTCCTGAGGGCGGACAGTCAACCGTGGTCATGGGCCCCCAGACGGCGAAGTCGTAGTCGTTCGTATTCACCGAAGGGTTGATCGTGAAGCCTACTGTACCCGAAGAGGATGGAGAGAAGTAGTACCAGGTCCCTTGCCGTTCCCCAGCGGTCAAGCAGCCTTGGTTGGCGAGGTTCAGGTCCTCCACATCCCCGGTATTGTTGCTGTTGTTGTTGATGCCCTGACTGCCGCAGATGGTCGTCCCGCCCAGGCAGTCCTGCTGTGAGGCCG
>JADZGG010000086.1 GCA_020854015.1 Flavobacteriales bacterium | reverse complement strand
CACCAGGCCTTTTCGCAAGACTGCTTTCTGGCGCGCTACAACGGCATTGCGGCCCCTGTTGGGGTGAATGAGGTGCACGGCGCACCGCGCATGGCCTTGTATCCTGAACCGAGCAACGGCAGCTTTACGTTGGCAGTGGACGATGCCTTGAGCGGCGGGCGGTACACCATTGCCGATCTGGGCGGCCGGGCGTTCGCCGAAGGCACGGTGCAGCGCACGCTGACCGAACAACGGTTCGATCTGCCAAGCGGTGCGTACCTGATCACCTTGGTGAAGGACAACGCCCGCGTGAGCCGTCGGTTCACGGTGGTGCGCTAGCATCGACCTTCCGTTCGCGAAGCCCGGTCAGCTCCAAGGCCGGGCTTCGTGCATGGTGTATGTCGCGCTGTTGTGTGGTGCTGCGCCGGCCGCCACGATCTTCCCTCAGGTTCTCCGAAGGGCCCCTGTAGTTGAAGGTTGAGGCCACCCACTATGACCTTTCATTCGGTGACCTCAGGATGCCGCTGACCTTCTGGTCCAAGGCTAGGCAGCTGCTGGGAGAGAACCTGCGCGAGGGAGACAACGGATCAGGACCGCGCGGCTTCCGCCCTGCCTTCCCACTTCCGCAGGATCAGGATCCACGCACCGATGCAAGCGACCATCACCCCAGCGAGCATGGGAGGATCGAGCGCTTTGTGGAAGAACACGTTGAAGAGGGCGATGTTGATGATGAAGTGGAAGCAGGCGCAGGCGGCGATGGACCGCGTGATCACGGCCACTTGACCGATGCCCCAGCTGCCCAGCACCAAGGTGCCCAGGAAAAAGACGTTGGGCCACAGGCCGGGGTTCTCCAGAAAGCTGAGGTGCCAGCCGTACCAGAGCACACCGATAAGGCCGTAGCGCAGCATGTGCTGCAGGCCACCGAGCTCCTGCTGCAGGTAACCACGCCACGCGTACTCTTCCATGGTGCAATACATCAGTACGGCTGCGGTGGCCACAGCTCCGAAGAGGTGTTCGTTCACGCCGTACGCATTGCGCACACCGATGAGCGTAAGCAGCACCAAGGGCACCGCCGCCATTGCCAGCACCCGCCGTTGGGATGTGCCCCAGAACGAAATGGTGAGCGGCCGCACGCGCCGCAACGCATACAGCCCCACCAATGCGCCGAGGAGGACGCCGCTGCCTTCGAGCACGTTGCGCGCCACGAGGTACCCCAGGCCGGACCATGCCGCCCATACCGCGTTGAGGTGCAGCAGGTCGAAACGGAACACGTTGGAGACCACCACAGCGATCGTATAGAAGAGCAGGATCCGCAGTACGCTGACGGGCGCGGCGGTGCGCACATCCAGGAGCACGGGGTTCGCAGGGGTGGTCATGCGTGGGTATGTGGCGTGCCGCCGGACGCACGCCTAGCGGTGAATGTAGCCAGCGACTGCGAACACCTCCGCCATGAACAAGGCCATCGGGTGTCGATCGAAAGCAGGTCTTGCGGAAATGTGCACACCCGGTTCGAGGTGTTCAGGTGAGCGGCGAGCGGCCAGGGGATCTTCGGCAGCGGAGCTTGCTTCCTCTTGGTTCAGGAGCAGGCGCAGGGGCAGGAGGCAGAGCTTGGCGGCAGCGGAGCTTGCTTCTTTCTCTAGCGGCGAGTAGGTGAGCGGCGAGCGGCCAGGGGAACTTCGGGGTCGGAACGGAAAAGGGACCTTACCTATGACACCGCGGATTCTCCCGGCAGTACCTGTCTTTGAGGGACAAGCCTGCCTTCCTGGCGTCATAGGAAAGGCCCCATTCCTTAACCGGAGCATAGAGCACATCAAACCTAGACCGGCATTTCCGCGCCCTCGTGTAGAATTGCGGCCACGTTGGGGGAGGTGCTTGCGATCCGCGTTCAAGATGCGCGCATGCGCACAGTGCTTGCTGGCTCCCCCTCCACACCCCGGCTTTGGAGCGGGGCAGGAGATGGCGCACGGCGCGGATCGGCCCGTTCGCGTTCGCCAGCGGCGCTCACTGACTCAAGGGTTCTCCGGCACGTACGGCTCCAAGTAGCCCTCGTGCGCCATCTTGCCACCGATCTCCATGAACTTCTCCTTCTCTGGCCAGGCCCAGGTGGCCAGACCGTCCACGTAGCGATTGAACATGCAGAAAGAAGCGGCGATCAGCACCGTGTCATGGATCTCCACATCGGTGGCACCGGCGGTACGCGCAGCGGCGATGTCCGCATCGGTGACGTGCTTGCCACCGCGTTGCACCTGGTGCGCCACCTGAAGCAAGGCGCGCATCTTCGTGCTCAACGCTTCATCCGGCAACCCGGCCTTGATGGCGTCGATGAAGTCAACGGGCTTGCCAAGGTGCGCGCAGGCCGCAGCGCCATGGCTGGTGTGGCAGAAGTGGCAATCGTTCCACCAGCTCACGCTGCTGGCGATGATCTCGCGTTCACCGGGCGTTAGGCTGCTGGGTCCGCGCAGCAGGATCTCCACCAGTTCGCGCAAGGGGCCGGCGGTCTCCGGCCGGTACATCAGCAGGCCGCTGATGCCGGGGGAATGCCCCGGAGGCAGGTTGATGTGAGGCATGGTGTGTTCGGTGTGTCCCGAAAATTGACACGCCCCATCAGCATCCCGTCCCACGCTACGCGAAGGGGGCCTTGCACCATGTGAAGGATGGAGGGCAGGGGGCGGGCCGTCAATCCTCCCACTCGGGGTCGGGGTTCCACTGCTCTTCCGGTGGCTCGGGCTTGGGCACCAGCTTGAGCAGCCCCTGGCCGATCTTCGGATCGATGCGTTTGCGCTCGGGGTCCAGCGGTTTCAGGTCGTACACCACGTTCTGCCGGCTTCGGCTGTAGTAGCGCGCCACAATGGTGTACGGCTCACCGAGCTTCAACACGGTATCGCCCACCTTGAACTTGGCGATCGCCATCAATTTCGTCAGGTCCATGGCCCAGAAGATAAGGGCACGGAGGTTCGCTCACATCACCTTCGGTCCGAAGCGTTCGGTGATGGCGCGGTCCAGGGCTTCCCGGTGTGTGGGGTGCGCGATATCGCGCAGGAGCTCGGCGCGCTGGCGAAGGTTCTTTCCGTACAGGTAGGCCACACCGTGCTCGGTGACCACATAGTGCACATGGGCGCGTGTGGTGACCACGCCCGCCCCCTGCCGCAGGAAGGGCACGATCTTGCTGTCGCCCTTCGCCGTGGTGCTGCACAGGGCGATGATGGGCTTGCCGCCTTCGCTAAGGGCCGCACCCCGCATGAAATCCATCTGCCCGCCCACACCGCTGAACTGGTGGGTGCCGATGCTGTCCGCGCACACCTGCCCGGTGAGGTCCACCTCGATGGCGCTGTTCACCGCCACCACTTTCGGGTTCTGGCGGATCACATGGCCGGCGTTCACATATTGCGCGTCCAGGAAGGCGAACTGCGGGTTGTCGTCAATGCGGTCGTAGAGCGCGCGTGTGCCAATGGCGAAGCTGGTGACCACCCGGTCCTTGTACTTCTTCTTGTAGCGGTTGGTGATCGCCCCGCGCTGCATCAATTCCATGATGCCGTTGCTGCACATCTCTGTGTGCACGCCCAGGTCCTTGTGCGAGCCCAAACTCCACAGGATCGCGTCGGGGATGGCGCCGATGCCCATCTGCAGGGTGCTGCGGTCCTCGATCAGTTCCGCGCACAGTTTCCCGACGCGCTCCTCCTCCGGTCCGATGCGGCTGGCGTAGTCCACCTCGGGCAACGCTTCATCCACCTGCACCATGGCCGCGAAACTGCTGATGTGCACTTGCCCTTCGCCATGGGTGCGTGGCATCCGCGGATTCACCTGGGCGATCACGAGCTTCGCGTTGCGCACCGCGCTGCGGGCCACATCCACGCTCACGCCCAAGGTGCAGAAGCCATGGCGGTCCGGTGGGCTCACATGCACCAGCGCCACGTCCAGTGGAAGGATGCCCCGTTCGAAGAGGATCGGGATCTCGCTGAGGAACACGGGCACGTATTCGCCATGGGGGCCGTTCACCACCTCGCGCACATTGTCGCTCACGAACAGGCTGTTCACGAAGAAGCTCTTCTGAACTTCCGGACGGTCCAGGTCCAGCTTGCCCAGCGTGCTGATGCTCACGAGCTCCACCCGTTCCAGCTCCGCGTGGCGGGCCAGCAAGGCGTTGATGAGGGTGTGCGGTGTGGCGGCGCTGCCGTGCAGGAACACGCGGTCGCCGCTCTTCACCAAGGAAACGGCCTCCGCCGCGGTCATCCATTTCTCCATGTGAGCGAAGATCGGAAATGGGATCTTGTCGCAGGGGTCGTTCCTTCCCGGTGATCTCAACCGGTCTGCGATCAAGCCCAGGTCACCGGGTGAACGTCCGTTCGCCTCCCCATCTGCTTCGTTGTTGGGGAGGGCAAGGCACTGTTCCGTAACTGCAGTAGACGCAACAATGACCGGCCTTGGGCTTCAGCGCCAGATGGCAGCGTTCGCATTCATAGAAGCGAACACTGGCGTTGCCCGGCATCTGATCGCGGTTCCGCTTGCCGCAATGCGGGCAGATCAACGTGGAGAAGAAGAGCGGACGTTGCCGGAACCGATAGTACCTGCGCCAGCCGATAAGGTGAGTAAGGATGGGTCGCATGTTGATGCCTCGAAGATCATGCGTTCGCACGACCTCATGCTTAAGTCAACATGAACTGATCGACCGGGAACGGCTTTGATCAGCAGGCCGTGCCGAAGCTGTTCACGAACAGGCCGAAGTCCGCGGTGTTCACCTGGCCGTCGTTGTTCAGGTCGGAGGTGCATCCTGTGCACGCATTGCCGAAGGCGTTCACGAAGATGCCGAAGTCCGCAGTGTTCACGGCGCCGTTCGCGTTCAGGTCGCCCGGGCAATTGACCAAGTTGATCGTGCCCGACATGGAGCCGTAGTGCACAGTGCAATGGTAGTGGATGGTGTTGGGCATGGCCGCTGTTGGCGTGAAGGTGACCAACTGCCCATAGGACGGGTCCAGGATGTAGGGTGCGAAGGGGAACACCGGTTGGTTGTTGATCACGAAGGGATGCTCATCGGTGATGGCCGTAAGGTCGAGGGTGTAGGTTATCCCGCGGGTCAGCGTGAGCGTCGGGTTCACCATGCTGTTCACTTCATATTGGAAGTTGCCGTTCGCCGTGAACACGTATGTGTTGGGGGGCGGTGGAGCGGAGGGCGGTAGGATCGCGGTCCGCGGCGGTGCACAAGGGATCAGCGATGCATGTGCACCCGATGGTGCTTCGTGGATGAACAAGCCTTCGCCGAGATAGGAGGCGAAGAGCAGCACCAGCAGGAGCTTCGCGCTGCCCAAATGAAGCAGATGGAGTTGTGGGTGCATGGTAGCGGTCGGTTAAGCTTGAGCGTTCATCAAACCTATCCGGCCCACTTGACCCTTGCATTAGCATTCAGTGATGTTTGTTGGTCCAGGTTTTCAGGTTTGATCTTGGAACACCGACCTTCATCAAGGCATCCACCCCCACGAACCTGCGTCATAGGGGTGTGTTCACCCCTAATTCAGCTCGAATGAAGAATGTGATCTCCTTCTTCCTCGCCTCGTTGTCGCTCTGTTCATTCGCCACGGACGCCCCGCCCGCATTGGGTGTGTACTTGTGGCAGAGCGTCAACGAGACCTGCGGGAACTCCAATGGCATCATCGATATCAACGTGGCGGGCGGAGTGCCACCCTACTCTTACGCGTGGTCCAATGGGGCCACCACCGAGGATCTCGTCGGCATTCCCGCAGGGAGTTATACGGTGATCGTGACCGATGCGCTTTCCGATCAAGTGACCGACTCATACACCGTGCAGAACGACCCGAACCTGTTCGTGCCACCCTTCGCACAGGACGGCCACGGGAACTGCCCAGGCCAGTGCTGGGGCGAAGTGCAGGTCATTGAATACGTGATGGGGGGTGTAGCGCCTTATACCTATAATCCGCCTCCGGACGGGATCGACGGGGATGGCGACCCGTACTTCATCTTCCCCGGAACGTGCGGGGGCACCGATGTGCTCATTCAGGTGACGGATGCCCAGGGATGCACCGGTGCGGGCATGCAGACGGTGATGGAGCCACAGGTCGGTGCTGGTCCCATGGTCATTCAGAACGTGCAGGGCAGTTGCAGCGGCGGCAGTAATGGCAGCGTCACAGTCTCCAACATCTACAACGGGTTCAGTTGGTGGACCAACCCGGACCTGTTGCTGTTCGACGCGTTCGGGACCAACGTGCAAACGGTGCCTGGGGTCGGCAACACAGGTTCCTTCGCGGGGATCGCGCCAGGGCACTACGCGGTGGGGCGTAATTGGAACGCTCAGGGGCAGTACACGGCGTATCCGTGCGCGAACCTCGACACGGTCGGCTTCGATGTGCCGGACCTGGGTCCGCTGTGCGGCAATGTGAGCGGATCGGTCTTCATCGACAACGATCAGGATTGCACGGCCGACGTGAGCGAGGTGGGCGTTCCGTACCAGGTGCTTGAGGTCCAACCGGGCCCGGTGTATACCATCACGGATGCAGCAGGCAACTACAGCTTGGACATGGTGGATGGCGCTTATCAATTGCTCCAGACGGATCCCACCCTGGTGCAATTGTGCCCGGTCACT
>JADZGG010000085.1 GCA_020854015.1 Flavobacteriales bacterium | reverse complement strand
CAGCTTGAAACCACGGATCTGCACGTCGCCTTCCTGCAGGATGTTGAAGAGCGCCACCTGGATGCGCGGTTGCAGGTCGGGCAGCTCGTTGATCACGAAGATGCCGCGATGGCTGCGGGGGATCAGACCGAAGTGGATCACGCGCTCGTCACTGTAGTCAAGCTTCAGGTTCGCCGCTTTGATCGGGTCGCTGTCGCCGATGAGGTCGGCCACGGTGACATCGGGCGTGGCCAGCTTCTCGGTGTAGCGTTGGTCGCGGTGCACCCAGGCGATAGGCGTGCGGTCGCCGTGGATGGCGATCTGCTCCTTCCCGAAACGTGAGATCGGCGCCAACGGGTCGTCGTTGATCTCACTGCCTTCGATCACAGGCATCCACTCATCGAGCAGTTGCACAAGCGAACGTGCCATGCGCGTCTTGGCCTGTCCGCGGAGCCCGAGCAGGTTGATGCTGTGGCCGGCAAGGATGGCGCGTTCCAGCGCGGGCACGACCGTGTGCTCGTAGCCGTGGATGCCTTCGAACAAGGGCTGTTTCGCGCGGATGCGTGCGATGAGGTTGGCACGTAGCTCTTCCTTCACGGAGCGGGAGGTGTAGCCGCTCTTCTTGAGGTCGCCGAGGAATTGGGGAAGGTCGTTCATGGGATGAAGGTCGACCCGTTGGGTCGACGGTACATGGTGCTTCTCAGGAAGCTTTACGATTGCTTGTATGATCACGGAACACCATGTCCGCTAGGCCTTGGAGGCCGGTGTAGAACGCGCGGCCCTGGTTGGCCTCGGTGAACTTCTCGATGAAGCGTTGGAGGTAATTGTCCTGTGCGATCATGAAGGTCGTAATGGGGATGCCGGCCTTCCGCGCCCGCACAGCGGCATCAAGCGTCCGCGCCACGATGAAGTCATCCAACCCGAAGCTGTTCATGTAGTACTCACCGTCGCGCTTGATGCAGCTCGGTTTGCCATCGGTGATCATCACGATCCGGCGGTTCTTCAGTTTGCGCCGGCGCAGAATGTCCATGGCCAGCTCCAGCCCGGCCACAGTGTTCGTATGGAACGGGCCTACTTGCAGGTACGGCAGGTCCTTCAGGCTCACTTGCCACGCATCGTTGCCGAAGACCACGATATCAAGGGTGTCCTTCGGGTAGCGGCGCTTGATCAGTTCGGCCAGCGCCATCGCCACCTTCTTTGCCGGGGTGATACGGTCCTCACCGTACAGGATCATGCTGTGACTGATGTCGATCATCAGCACGGTGGCGCAGGCGCTTTGGTGTTCGGTCTCGATCACCTCCAGGTCGTCCTCGCTCATCTGAAGGTCGTCGATGCCGCGTTGTTGGGCGTTGCGGATGCTGTCGCTCATGGCCACCTGCTCGATGCGGTCGCCGTAGCGGTAAGTGCGCCGGTCGCTCGTGGCCTCGTCGCCCGTGCCCGTGCGTTTCAGCGCGTGCCCGCCTCGGTCGCTCTTCTTCAATGTGCCGAAGACCTGTTGCAAGGCACGTTCACGGATCAGCTTTTCGGCCTTGCCCGTCAACGGGGTCTTCCCGCCTTTGGTGGGCCGATCACCGATGATGCCGTTCTTCCGCAGGTCGTTCTTGAAGTCCTCGAGGGTGTAGTGCTCGTCGAACAGGCCGTGCTCCTTGTCCACTTCCTTCATCCATTCCAAGGCCTCCTCCACATCACCGCTGGTGTGGGTGAGCATCTCCAAGAAAAGGGGTAGGAGCTTTTCGAACGGAGAACGGTCGTCCTTAGGCGGAATGAACTTCGCGAAGCGGTGGCCGAGCATGGTCCGAAGGTAACGTCGTGAGGAGGGCGTCTGTTCGGCCGGAACGCATGAAGCCCCGGAGTTTCCCCCGGGGCTTCGCAAACGATACGCTGAAGATCAGCGGGCCACTTGGAAACGCGCGGTGTGCAGTCCTTGCTGATCGGTGATACGGGCCGTGTAAAGTCCCGCTGGCAAGCCGTTCACTGCGATCTGGTGCAACGTGTTCGATGCGTTGAGCTGGCGTGACAGGACCACCCGGCCAGCAGCGTCCAGCACGTCACAACGGGCTGCGCCCTTCACAGTAACGGGCAAGCTGAGCAGCTCAGCGACCGGGTTCGGATAAGCCGCGAAAGCGATCTCATTGGAAGAAAGGTCCGTCAGGCCAACGGTACCAGGGCCGTACATCCACTCGTTGGAGTAGGTCACGGACGGAGCACCACCGTTCAGGATCACCGTGTCCATTTGAAGTTTAAGGATGGGGTACTGTACCGTATCAACGAAGAAGTACGTGATGTGCGTTACACGGTCCACGTTCAGGAAGGCACTTTGGTCCAAAGAGGTTCGGCGCACGCTGACGCGGAGCACATTATCGATAGGTCCGACAGGCAACTCCAATGTGCCATAGGCATCCGCATTGCCGGTCACTGAAACCGTACGGACCGCGTTGATACCAGCCACCGTGTAGGCAGCCGAACCATTGTCCGTCCATGTGGTCCCGAAGGTGCAGGGATAGACCAGTTCCTTCACCGCATCGGTGTAGGGGAAGGTGGCCAGCGTGCGCTCCCCAACGAGGTAAAGGCCGGTGGCATCCGTGTTCCAGAACAGGGTGTCCGAGCCACCATCGGTGCTGAGCACGTCCTCGTCGGTCATCAGGTCGGAGGAAGTGGTTTCGCTGGGATCGATGTACTTGATGTCACGAGCGCTCGCCTCTTCGAGCATCCAACAGCCGAAGAGCTGAGAGGCTCCTGCGCTGGTAAGGATGGAATCGGCAGCGCTTGAAGAGATCGAGAAGATATCACCTGGCACCGGGGCATTGTTGGCCTGTGTCAAGGTGGGCTGGGCGAAGGACTGAAGGCCCAAGGCGCTGGCGGCGAAGAGCAAGAGTGAACGTTGGATCATGTCAGGTTGGGTGATTTCTCGGAAAGGAGATGGTGCGAAGATCGGTTCCGCTGCCTGAACCCGGAAAAAATCACCGTCATCCGTCCAGAACCACCCACGGTCTGTGGTGGGTACTTTTGCGCCTCCAACAACACTTTCAGGAACCAACTGCCCATGCGCTTCAGCGTCAGCGAGCTTTCCGACATCATCCGCGACCGTCGCACCATCTATCCCAAGGACTACACGGACCGCGCTGTGCATCGGGACATCATCGAAAAGGTGCTTGGCAATGGCACTTGGGCGCCCAACCACGGAATGACCCAACCCTGGCGCTTCCATGTGTTCACCGGGGACGCCCGCAAGCTGCTTTCCGACTTCATGGGTGCGGAATACACCCGCCTTACTCCGCCGGAGAAGTTCATGCCGCGCAAGTTCGAGAACGCCACGCTGCGGCCCCTGCAGAGCTCCGTGGTGGTGGCCTTGGGCCTGGCGCGCGACCCGAACCGGAAGATCAGCGAGTTGGAAGAACAACTGGCCCTGGCCTGCGCGGTGCAGAACATGCACCTTACCT
>JADZGG010000084.1 GCA_020854015.1 Flavobacteriales bacterium | reverse complement strand
GCCGGTGGTGAGGGTGAGCTTCATGGCCTGCTCGTCGCGTTGGCCGATGTTCGCGAGGAACTGCTGTTGCACCGTGTTCCGGTCCTCATGCGGATGCCGCGTACGGAACCGTTCCAAGGCTTCGGCGAGCTCATCGGGCTGCACCGGCTTCAGCAGGTAGTCCAGCGCGCTGAACCGGATCGCCTGGATCGCGTAGCGCTGGAAGCCTGTGGTGAAGATCACTTCGAAGGGCCAGCTGCCCAACTGCTTCAACAGGTCGAAGCCGGTGCCGCCGGGCATTTCAATGTCCAGGAAGAGCAGGTCAGGCCGGAGCGTGGCGATCAGCGCCGCGGCATCGGTGATGTTGCCGGCCTCGCCCACCACCTCCACGGGCACCGGCGCTCCACGCAGAAGCTCGTGCAGGTAGTTCCGATTGCCCGGGTCGTCATCCACCACCAGCGCTTTGATCATGGCCCCACGTTCATTTCGCCCTGCAAAGTACAGGACGCGCACCACGCGATCGTTGCGGACAACGAACGTCAGGGAGCGTGACAGCCGATCGTTGTCGCCCGACATGCTGCGTTGCTGTGGATGAACGGATCCAAGTGCACGGTTCATCCACCGATCCAACCGTCCGACGAGTGACCGGAGCCGGTCGCGCCCCTCATCGCTGAACGGATCAGCGTCTTCGTGTCAACGTCCGATGATCTGGAGCGCTCCGCGCGTCGACCGACCGCGCTCGTTCGCAACGCTGTAGATGTAGTGGCCGTTTGCCAGTGCACCTCGCTCGATCACCGTTGTTGTACCTGTCACTTGTTGGGCATGCACCAGTCTCCCCGCCAGATCACGGATCTCCAGTCGTGCACTGCCCGGGGCGCCGGCAGACTGCAGGGTCAAGATCGCGGACTCCGCGAACGGATTCGGAGCAATGGTCACATCCGGTGCGCTCGTGGGTTCATCCACATCCGTGGAGCCGCAGCTGAAGCTCGTGACGCTGCCGGTGATGTCCGCCACTGTGAATGTCAGGTCGGCGGCCGTGGCCCAAGGCCCGCTGAAGGCAAAACTCTGGTCCGGAGCGACCGTGATCGACAGGCTCTCCTGTGTTCCGACATCCGAACTGGGGCAATAGGGACAGGAATTCCCGTTGGCGTCGAGCTTCATGAAGGCCTGTGGATAGTAGGTGGTGGTGCTGCAGTATCCGCCCATGAGTACACCGCCATCATCAGCCATGGAACAACGTATGGGCCTGAAGCCATTCGTGCCCGGTATGTTGACGTGCTTGCTCCAGAGCCGCTGACCGTTCGCGTCCAGCCGCGCAACAAAACCTCCAAGCAGAGGATAGTTCGTTGTGTCCTGGGCCAATCTGCCGCAAAGCACATAGTCCCCGTTCGGTGCGCGGACAATATCTTCTCCGTCATCGATCCCGTTCGTTCCGATCCGTGCGGACCAAAGGGGTGTTCCATCCGATGACACGGCGAAGGCGAAAGCATCATGGTATGAGGCGCCGAGCTCGTATCCGCCAACGACGATCGTGCTATCGGGTGCCACCGCCAGACCAAGCATTGCCATGGTATGATCGGGGCCTGACGTGTACCAGTGCATCCATTCCGTAGCACCCGAAAGTCCATCCTTGCGCAGGATCAAATTCGGGTTACCAAGCCCTTGGTCGGCACCGGTGAATACGAGATCACCGTTTGGCAGTTCAGCCACATCGGTCGGGAATCCTCCCGCGTACCCCAGCCAGTCGCTCCACAGGACCTCACCCTGCGCATCCACGCGGAGCATCAGCCAATTCTCGCTCCCGAGGCTCGTGCCTGCGTGCAATGCGAAACCACCGTCCGCCAATTGCACAAAGCCGTTGCTGTTCAAGCGCAGGCCATAGGGCCCCGGATCGTCGTAGGTCTTCGTCCATTCGGGCGTGCCAGCGATGTCCATCTTCATGATGAACACCTGGCCCAATTCCAAGGTCCCTGCCAAGGCAAGACCACCGTCGGCTGTAGTGAGAATGGCCCCGCCAACGTCGGTCAACGAGGTACCGGTGCTATAGGTCTTCATCCATTGCAGAACTCCGTTCGCGTCCAACTTGGTGGCCACGATCTTGGCATTGTCCGTATTGGTAAAATTGTAGTAACCGGTCATGACCACCCCCCCGTCGGGAGTTTGTACCACGCCTCCTCTGGTGTCCACTTGGAATCCGGCGTTCAGGAGCGAACAGACCGGCGGCAACTGCGCGAGCGCTTGCTGAGCGCATAGCCAGAGCGCGGATAAGATGGGCAGCATCCGTTTCATGGTGAACGAGAGGTTGGTGGACCATACAATGATGTGTTCAGCCGCCGCACGATCGGCAGAACTCCGAGTGAACGGTCGTCCGGTCGAGGGAGTGGCGATCAGCCCAGTTTGAGCGTTACGCGTGTTCCCGCCGGTTTTCCGTTCGGATCCTCCAGATCGTCCACGGCGATCGACCCTTCATCCCACATGCGGTGCGCCAACAGTTTCAGCCGCTCGCTGGTGAGCTGCATGCCCAGCGACTTGTGCGCGGTCATGCTGTCTTTGCTTTCGGTCATCGACCCTGCGCGGCCCACCCCGTTGTCGGTGATGGTGCATTGGATCCTGCCGGCCCGGTCCTCGAAGTGGACCTTCACGGACTTCGCTCCGGTCTTGTTCGAAAGTCCGTGCCACACGGCGTTCTCAACGAACGGCTGCACGATGAGCGCGGGTATGACGGCCTCGTTCTCGAGCAAGGTCGGATCGGCGCTCACTTCGTATCGCAGGTCATCCAATCGGTGCGCCTCCAGCTTCAGGTATTGGCGCAGGAAGTCGAGCTCCTGGTCGATCCCGATGCGATCGGTCACGCTATGGTCCAGCACCATGCGCAGCAACCGCGCGAAGCCTTGCAGGTAGGCGAGCGCTTCCACGCTCTGGCCCGCCTGCGTCATGCGTGCGGCGCTGTTGAGGCAGTTGTAGATGAAGTGCGGGTTCATCTGGCTGCGCAGGAGCTTCATCTCCAGCAGTCCGTTGATCTCGGTGATCTCGGCATTGCTGCTGGCGAGCTGCTTGTTCAGTTGTTCGAGCGCCTCAGCAGGTTGGCGTTTCTGTCGGAAGTTCCGGAAGAAGAGGAAGGCGGCGACCAGCGCCAGCAACCCGATCAACGCACTGCCGAACAGCTGGAGGTCCTTTCGTCGCAACCGTTCGCTCTTCTCGCTGTTCTGCGCCCGCAGGATGCTGTTGTCCTTCTCCGTGCGTTCGGACTCGAATTCCGTCCGGAGCCGCGCCAGTTCGTGCTGGGTGTCGATGCCTTGCAGGCTGTCCTTCAAGGTCGTGTACCGGTCGAAGTGGCGCATGGCGCCTTCCGCATCGCCTTTCTTCGCGGCGAGCCGCGCCAGTCCCATCTCGTATTCCAGGGTCAACTGCGGATCTCCGGCATCGAGGCTGAGCGTGCGCCCCTCGGTCATGCTTGCCTCGGCTTCTTTCAGTTGCCCCAGTTCAAGTTGCACGCGGCCGATCCGTTGCAGCACGTACGCCTTGTCGATCGCACTGTGGACGCTGTCGTAATGGGCGAGCGCGGTAAGGTAGTGGGTCAACGCCTGCCGCGGGTCGGAGCCTCTGAGGTCGCCGAGGTTCTCTTCGGTGATGCCCCACCCTTGATGATCGCGCAATGCGGAAAAGAGGGCGATGGCTTCGGCATAGGCTTGCGTTGCGGCCAACGTATCACCGTTCTCGCGATAGGTGTTCGCCAGTGCCACGGTGCAATTGGCCTCCTTGCCCCGTCGGTGCAGCGCGCGTTCCATCCCTTGCGAGCGTTGCAGATACGCGAAGGCCTTGGGATAGTCCTTGACCTTGCGGTAGGCGATGCCGATGGAGTAGAGGAGGATGGAGGACGAGGCGCTGTCCTGAGCCTGTTCGCTCAGCTTCAACGCTTCGTGGAACCGTTTCAGCGCACCCACACTGTCGCCCTTCTTCTCCGCCAACCACCCCAGGTTGCTCATCGTGGTGGACGTGTATTCCGGCCTGCCGATGCGTTGGAAGATGCCAAGCGCGATGTTCAACAACGAATCGGCTCGGGCGAACTGGCCTTGCTCAGCGGCGAGCCAGCCCAGATTGTTGTGGGCATCGCCCAGGGCGCGCGGGTTGTTGATGCGTTTGGCCAAGGTCATGGCCTGCTCCCCAACGAACCGCGCACTGTCCGGATCGCTGCGGATCAGGTTGAAACAGATGCGCACCAACGCATCGGCACGAAGCGTATCGTTCGAGGCTTCCGCAAGGGTGCGTCGTAGCTCAGGGAGCAACGAGGCGTCCTGTGCCAGTGTGCGCCCGAACACAAGGGCGACAGCAAGCAGAACGATCGTTCGGTAGTGTGAACGCATGGTGGACATCCAAGGTAGCGGGCTGGACCAAGGTCGGACCTTCACTGCAGCAAAGCGATGGTCGTTACTCCATCCGCTTCCTGGCTTCCACAGCCCAGAGCAATTCGTTCACAAAGGGCTTGGTGCGCTTGGTCCATCCCTCCGGATCAAGAGGAAGGCCTTCGGGCGTGAAGGCTTCTTCGACCTTCGGAACGGGCAGGTGTGCGTTCACCACCCAGGCCTTGATCTTCCACAACGTGAACAGGAGCGAGGTGATGACCTGTGTCCCTCCGAAGGCCCCACCGGAAACCGTGCAGACCGCGACCGGCTTGCGCTTCCATTCGTCCACCAGCAGGTCGATCACGTTCTTCAAGCTGGCCGGGTAGCCGCCGTTGTACTCCGGCGTTACGATGATGATCCCATCCGCTGCGGCCATGCGGTGCACGAATTCGCGAACGGAAGGGGACGGGTCCTCTTGGAACTTGAAGCGCTCCTCGAACACGGGGAACGAGTAGCTGTTGAGGTCGATCAGGTCCAGTTCAATATCGGCAGTGCCGGTGAGGTATTGCTCCAGGTAGAGGGCCACACGGTGGCTGGCGCGGCCCTGGCGGACGCTGGCGGAAAGGATGACGATGCGGGGCATACGGTGCTCGCCGAAGCCTGATGCGGAGGCGATGGCCCGAAGGTACCGCGCTCACAGCTCGAACTCCTGCTTCTTCAGCAGAACACCATCGGTGGCGAAGCAGATCGCGTAGCGCCCCTTTTCCCATCCGTGCACCGTTACCTCCACCTGGATCTTGTAGAAACCCTGCCGCAGGTCGCGCCCTTCATCCAGCACATACACTGTGTTGCCGCGGTCGTCCTTCACCACGATGCTGAGGATGCCGGCATGCTTTTGCGTGAACTCGACGCGCCCCGTGAGGTGCTGCGGCGCTGGGTTGAAGACCCGACCCTCGGTAGGTGCCGCATAGCTGGTGGTGTACCAGGGGACCGGTCGCCCGGTCAAGGTCGACACGAACTCCCGCAGGCGAAGGGTGCGCTCATCGGTATCGCACGAGATGCCGCTGAGGTCGTGCCCATCGCTCACGGCCCACACCGCCTGCTGCACGGCCCCATCCGGGAAACGCTCCGTGGTCAGGAAGCGCGCCAGCTTCTGCAAGGGCTCCGTGGCCATCGTTCCCTCGGTGAACGCACTGCCGTCCTCCGGGCCACCCATGCTCGCCTCGCAGCAGAACGCCCTGCAGGTCAACGTTCCAGCGGCCTTCGGGGCCAGGGCCAGCACCTCGTCCTCCACCACCAACAGGTCTTGCAGGGTGCTGTCCTGGCTCACGAATCGCCAACCGGCGGGGATCCTCACCACGAGGCTGTCACTGCGCAGGTTGTTCACGCTCACGTTCACACATTCGCCCGAATGACCGCCCACTCCTTTCACGCTCATCGACAGTTGTCGGTTGCGCAGCAGGCTCGCCAGGTCCGTTGGGCTATTGGCCGTGCAATGCAGGGAGAGCATCGCGACCGGCAGGGAGAGCGTGGCTGGGTGCATGGGCGTGCTTTGATGGGGAACGTGGATCGCCTCCCACATCGTGTGTCGCACCGCTCACCACCGCTTCCGCTCGTTCCAGCTAAAGGTCCACTCCGGGGTGATCAGGTCGTTCCCCTCATCCTGGATGAACCAAGCGCCCAGCTCGGGCCTCCCGAGGTTCTTCACCACGTGGATATCCTGTGCGGGCATGTAGCTCTGGGCCAGCAGAAAGGCGGTCCGTCCTTGCGCATCACGAGCGACGTCCATCACGATCATCGCATGGCCGGGGCTTCCACCGTGGATGAACACATCGCCCGGGGCCATAGGGCTGAGCGTCGCGTCCTTCAGTTCCTTGCTGAGGCTCAACGTGCCGGCGTAGGTGAAGACCAGTTGCAGGTAGGAGAGGAGGTCGTCATGCGTGGCACCCGCTCTTCCCCCGCCGACCCACCGGGTGCCATGCGACCCTTCCACTTCGATGCGCTGTCCATTCGTCCAACGACGGAAGTCCGTGCGAAAGCCGTTCGTGAAGTTGAAGTGGATGTCGTCGATCCGTCCTTGTGCGAAGAGGTGTTCGGCCCGCAGGCGCATCACGGCATCGGCGCATTGTTGCAGGTCCTTGTTCCCAACGCTCAGGTCCACGACCGCGGCATGCACGTCCTGGCGGTTCTTCGATCGGCCATTGTAGAGTTG
>JADZGG010000083.1 GCA_020854015.1 Flavobacteriales bacterium | reverse complement strand
CTTGTGGGGGTCCTTAACGGATCCTTCCTCACGCGTGAGCATGTGCTCGGCAACATGCCCTTCATCCTCTTCGTGGCGGGTCTGATGCTCTGCTACATCGGCTACGGCTATTACACGGAACGCACCGTGCGCGAATTGGAACAGACACGCACCGAGCTGAACGAAATGCGCGCCGAGTACCTCACCGTCCGTGCGCACCTGGACGAGGCTGAACAACAGAGCGAGGTGGGCGAGGAGCTTGGTGAGATGGGCTTGAAGGACAGCCGCGTACCGCCCTACCGGATAGAAGTGCCACAGGAGCAGATCGAACGCCAACACGAAGAGTGATGGACGCGAAGAAAGCCTTGCGATTGCGCGTGAACGTGGTGTACGCCCTGCTGGTGGTGTTCGCCTTGGCCATCGTCTTCCACCTCTTCACCATTCAACTCGTGGAAGGGAAGAAGTGGCGCGCGGAAGCGGGGAAGATCGCGACGGCGCTTCGCACTGTGCAGCCGGACCGCGGTCATATCTACAGCGAGGATGGCCGCCTGCTCGCTACGAGCGTTCCACAGTACGATGTGCGGATGGACATGCGCGCAGACGGCTTGACCGATGAGCTCTTCGATGGGAACATCGACTCACTGTCTTTGTGCCTGTCGCAGTTATTCCGAGACCGCAGCGATGCTGAGTACCGCCGCGATCTGGTAGCCGCTCGCGATAGGCACGAGCGCTACTTCCTTGTGAAGCGGAACGTGGACCATGAGCAGCTCAAGGTGCTGCGCGCTTTCCCGCTGTATCGCCTCGGTCGCTCGAAGGCCGGCCTCGTGATCGAGAAGCGGACCATCCGCATGCATCCCTTCAATCGCCTGGCCTCACGCACGGTCGGCTATGTATTGAAGGACAGCACCGTGATCGGGCTGGAAGGTGGATTCGACAAGTGGCTCAAAGGGGTCACGGGTCATCGCTTGGAACGCCGCCTGAGCGGAGGTGCCTGGATGCCGGTGGATGACGAAGGTGCACAGGACCCCGTACCTGGCAGTGACATACATAGCACCATCGACATCAACCTGCAGGATCTCGCGGACCATGCCCTTGAGGCGCAACTGCGGAAGAACGGCGCGCACCACGGTTGTGTGGTGGTGATGGAAACGGCCACGGGTCATGTGAAGGCCATCAGCAACCTGACACTTCAAGCCGACAGCAGCTACGCCGAAGACTTGAACTACGCCGTGGGTACAAGCACTGAACCAGGTTCCACCTTCAAGACGGCTTCGTTGATGGTGGCCTTGGATGATGGCTTGGTGAAAGCCACCGATCAATGGGATACGAAGGGCGGTCAGGTGCGCTTCTACAACCGGATCATGCACGACTCACATGATGGTGGCTTCGGAGTGATCAACCTGCACCGTGCATTGGAAGTGAGCAGCAACACGGCCATCTCCCAGGCTATCGTGAAGGCCTATGGCAAGCAGCCTGCGCGCTTCGTGGAGGGCCTGCGTCGCTTGGGTCTGGATCGTCCGTTGGGCTTGCGCATCCCTGGTGAAGCCATGCCGATCATTCGTGGTCCGGAGGACAAGAAAATGTGGAGTGGGGTGAGCCTTCCGTGGATGAGCATCGGCTATGAGGTGAGCCTCACTCCTATGCAGACCCTCGCCTTCTACAACGGCATCGCGAACAATGGTCGCCTCATGCAGCCGCAGTTCGTCACGCACATCACCCGCGCAGGCAAGGAAGTGGAGCGCTTCGAGCCAGTGGCGCTGAACGAGAAGATGTGCTCCGACGCGACGCTCAAGGAGATCCGCTCCATGCTAGAAGGTGTCGTCGACACGGGCACGGCAACGAACCTCCGCGAAGCGCACTTCCGCATCGCGGGTAAGACGGGTACCGCTCAAGTAGCTCAGGCCAAGGCCGGTTACAAGGCGAACGGCACCAGCTACCAGGCCTCCTTCGTCGGGTATTTCCCTGCCGATGCGCCGAAGTACTCCTGCATCGTGGTGGTGAGCAGCCCCAGTATGCGCGGCTACTATGGGAACATCGTTGCCGGTCCCATTTTCAAAGAGATCGCCAACAAGATCTACAGCAACCGTTTGGAATTGCAGACCGGCCTGGCTCAAGTTCAACCGCCTGTCGAGCGTACGCCGCTCACCTATGGAGGCAATGCCCAGGATCTGCGCACCGCTTTGTCTGGACTCGGATTGCGCACCATTTCCGCAGGCGAGGGTGAATGGGTCAGCACTACGGCGGCCGATAGCGCCGTGCTCCTGACCCCACGCGCGATCCCCGGCGATCTGCAAGGCATGGTTCCCAATGTCGTCGGCATGGGTTTGAAGGATGCGCTCTTCATCCTGGAGAATAAGGGCCTTCGTGTGCAAGTGGTCGGTGCGGGCATGGTGAAGCGGCAGTCGCTCCGCCCCGGTGAGCGCTACCAGAAGGGTCACACCATCATCATCGAGCTGACCACATGAAACTGCTGAAGGACATCCTTTACCGGACGCGCATCGAGCAGGTGGTGGGCTCGACCAACGCAGCCATCGAACGCATCACTTTCGACAGCCGCGGCGTGGTCCCGTTCACCGCCTTCGTAGCCGTGAAGGGTACCCGTTCCGATGGGCACGACTTCATTCAGCAGGCCATCGCTCAAGGTGCCACGGCGATCATCTGCGAGCAGCTTCCTGAAGTGTTGAAGGAGGATGTGACCTATGTGCGCGTGAACGATGCGCAACAGGCCCTCGCCATCATGGCCGCGAACTTCCATGATCAGCCATCGCGTGCCCTCACGCTCGTAGGCATCACCGGGACCAACGGCAAGACGAGCACTGCCACGCTCCTCTACCGCTT
>JADZGG010000082.1 GCA_020854015.1 Flavobacteriales bacterium | reverse complement strand
GCTTTTTCCCGTTCACGCGGATCAGGTCGTCCAAGATCTGGGGCTGCACCTTGAGGCCGCTATCCTTGATGGCCTTCACGATCTTTTTCGCGGTCTCTCGCTCAATGCCGGACTTGATCTTGATCGTTCGATAGAGCAGCTTGCCACTGGGGGTGGGTTCCGCGCTTAGGTCATAAGCCCGAACGTCCACCTTCTGTTTGGTGCTGCGTTCCAGGAGGATGTCCACGATGGACTCCAACTTGAGGTGATCCTCAGTGCCCAACTTGATGGTCAACGCCTTCTTATCGAAGTCGATGGTGCTGTTGCTGCCACGCAGATCATAACGCGTATCAAGCTCGCGCTTGGCCGTGTTGATGGCATTGTCCAAGGTCTGAACGTCGACCTTGCTCAGGATATCGAAACTGGGCATGGGCTGGTGCTCTTCCGGGCAAAGTTACCCGCTGGCCCAAGAAAGGGGGCAGCCTTAGCTGATGACCTCCGCTTTCGGGTAACGCTTCTTCCAGAAATCCAGCTTCTTCATGCTGGAAATGGTGATCGTCGTGCGCGCATCAAGGCGGACCTTGATGAGCTCCACGCCCTTTTTCACGGGTTGGGTCAGGATCAGGGCGGGTTTCTTACGAGGCATTCTATCTAGTATTGGCGGCTATGTACGAGAAAGAACCGTACCGGGATACGAGAACAGCCGGATCGTCAGCATTTCGGACGATCGGTCAGGCTGCCGGAATGGCCAGTTCTCCGGGATCATCCGACCTTCACCCCTGATGGGCATCGAGGTGTTTCCGGTTCGAACGCAAGCTGAGCTGCGCGCTTTCATCCGCTTGCCTGCGGTGTTACCAGGGCGACGCCCCAACTACGTACCACCGATCTGGGGCGAGGAAAGGAGGTGGCACGACCCGGAAAAGAACCCAGCGCTGCGCGACCAATCGAGCATTCGCTTCCTGGCCAGGTCGAACGGACAACTTGTTGGGCGCATCATGGGGCTGGTCCATAGAGGCTACAATGCTTCGCACAACGAACGCACGGCCAGGTTCTACCAGTTGGATGCCGTTGATGATCAAGAAGTTGTGCGCGTGCTGTTAAGTAAGGCCGAGGTATGGGCACGCGAACAAGGAATGGACCGGATCATCGGTCCTTTCGGGTTGAGCGATAAGGACCCACAAGGCTTGCAGGTTGAAGGTTTTGAGCATTTGCCTGTGATCGCGACGCCTACCAATCCTGCGTACCTGCCTCTGCTTGTGGAGGCTTGTGGGTATGCCAAGCACGCCGATTGCGTCGCATACCGCTTGGCAGTGCCGAATACTGTGCCGGAACGGTACGAAAGGGTTGCCCTGCACGTGCTTCGGTCGGAGGGGCTGACCGTGAAGACCTTCAAGGACCGGGGTGCGTTGAAGCGGTGGATCGTGCCGGTGCTGGAACTGGTGAACAACACCTATACCGACCTGCTCGGATTCGTGCCGATGTCCCGGGCTGAGATGCAGAAATTGGCAACGGACTATCTGCCGCTGCTGGACCCGGAACTTGTCGTGGTGGTCGTGGATCTTCATGAAGTGCCGGTGGCTTTCGTGGTGGCGGTGCCCGACCTCAGCCCCGGTCTGCAGCGCGCCAAGGGCCGCTTGTTCCCTTTCGGCTTCTTACACATCCTGCGCTCCATTCGGTCCTCGAAGCAATTGGACCTTCTGCTGGGAGCCGTAAGGCAGGACCTGCAAGGTCGGGGTCTCACCGGTGCGTTGGGTGTGCACTTGTTCGGTGTAGCGAGGAGGAGGGGGTTCACGATCATCGATAGCCACTTGGTCCTGGAGAGCAATCAGAAGATGCGCGCTCAGATGGAGCGGTTGGGCGGGGAGAGCTACAAGCGCTTCCGCATCTACGGTAAAGCGCTGTGAGGATGAATACGGGGGCTTTCCGTTACCTTCGAGGTATATCCACACGATCATGATCAGGACCGCTACTCTTGCTTTCGCTATTCTGACCGGTCTATCGAGCCATGCCCAGTTGAGCATCGCCGATAGCTTGAGCTTGTCGCAGATCGCGACACTACTGGAAGGATTGAACGTTTCGGTGAGCAACGTGACCACTACATGTCACATGCGTGCCGCAGGCGAGTTCAGCGGTGCGTCCGAGATCCCTTTTCCTCATGGCATCATTCTGAGCACAGGTGCGGTGGACGATGCGGCCGGTGCGAACACCTCCGGTTCAAGTGGTAACGCGTGGATGTTGCCCGGCGATGCGGACCTCGATTCCCTCGCCCAGGCCTCCACCTATGATGCATGTGTGCTTGAGTTCGATTGTGTGCCGTCCGGCGATACGCTTCTGTTCAATTTCGCCTTCGCAAGTGAAGAGTACTTGGAGTTCGTGGGCAACTTCAACGATGTGTTCGCGATCCTGCTCAGCGGACCAGGCATCAATGGACGCATCAACGCCGCCACACTTCCAGGGGGTGTGACGGTCAGCATCAACAATGTCAATTCAACGACCAACCCCGCCTACTACTATGACAATGAACTGCCCCCCGGCCAGTACGTGACCTATGACGGATTCACGACAGGGCTCACGGCATTCGCTGAGGTACAACCTGGTGGCACTTACCATTTCAAGGTCGCGATCGCCGATGCCATGGACCAGATCTTTGATTCGGCAGTGCTGTTGGAGGCGTTCAGTTTCCGTAGTGTGGACATGAGCACTCGAATTCCTGAGAACACCAACGCATCATTGCGACTGGCCGCGACGACCGAACTTCTGAACCTATGGATGCCGACCACGGAAGCTCGCGTGAACGCTCGGATCCTCAGTACGACCGGTGCATTGGTTCGGACCTTCCAGATCGAGGGTGGCCTCGCGAGCCTGCCCATCGATGTTCTGGAGCCTGGAGCCTATCTAGTGCAGGTGGATGGGGGTTCGGCCCGTTTGGTCGGCCGCTTCGTCAAGCCCTGAGGCTACTTGGTGCGCGGCGGGAACGCCGGTCAACATCTTTTGTGATACGTCAACGGGACTTTAATGTCCCTCTAATGACGCGGATCGAACGTGGTTCTACGTTTGTGCCGCAGGATCGGTCGGGGTCCTTTATCGGTACAGTGATCCGGATAGTGCATGAGCAACCCTGGCACCAACAAGGTCGCGGTGAATGGAACCACGTTCGATCTTGATCATGTCCTTCATGAACTGAAGCACTATCTGCCAGCACAGGCACCGCTGAAGGACTTCATCCATCACAACACACTTCACGCTTTCCAAAGTGAGAAGTTCGAACCGGCGCTACGCCGGGCCTCCGCCATCTTCGGGTACAAGGTCTGCTTGACGGTGCATCAGTACCGCGACCTGTTCAGAAAGGGTCGGATCGATGAACAAGTACTGCGGCGCGTGGTGGTGTCGCGGAAAGGGATAAAGAAGGTTGAGCAGTGGATGCACAACGTGTTGGAGGTTCCGTACGCTGGAGGGGTGCGGCCTCGGGTCGGTGAGTTGCGGGCCCATTGGAAACGCGATCGTCGCATCGACCTGGATTCGCAGGTGCACACCAATTTGTTCCGCATCCTCAATAGCTACCTTGATCAGGGGATCGCTATCTGGCATTTTCCTGTTCGGGACAAGGGATTCCTGGCGTCCATCCGCGAGATCGAACGAAGCTCCCTGGTGGGCTTTCTGCGGACCAAGCGAGCCAAGGCTTTGCTCTTGGACCAAACGACCAATGTTGGGCAATTGCTTGACATGCTCGTTGGAGATCCGGCGCTCTATGAGCACTACCTGTTCGACCAGCAGTTCGCGCACCCGGGTTGGTCCGGTCTTGTGGCGGTGATCGAGTCCGATCCGAGCAGTTTGCTCGATCGACGGAAGATCACGTTGGAAGAATTGATCACGTTGGAGCTACTGCTGGAGATCGATGTGCTCGATGACCATTTTCCCAAGGGGTGGTCGCCGCTCGCAAAAGGTCTCGTCGAGCATCCCACGCCGCTGTTCGCCCCAGTGGCCATGACGGAAGCCGATCAGGTGGCGGCCATCTGGCAGGAGGCCTTTGAATGGACCTGTTACGATGAAGCCCTACAGGGCCTTCTTCAGAACAGCACCCGCGAGCATCATCCGGCGGGTGGCGGAGCACAGGCCCTGTTCTGTATCGATGACAGGGAGTGCAGCTTCCGTCGCCACATCGAGGAACTGGATCCGTCGTTCGAGACCTACGGAACGCCGGGCTTCTTTGGCGTGGAATTCTACTATCGACCCGAGCATGGTCGGTTCAATACGAAGGTCTGCCCTGCACCGATCACCCCACGCTATTTGGTGAAAGAGCTGGACTCCAAGGGCGAACGAAAGAAGGATCTGCATTTCACGGAGCATTCACATGGCCTTCTGGGTGGCTGGATCATTTCGCAGACCATCGGTTTCTGGTCGGCGTTCAAGCTCTTCCTGAGCATCTTCAGACCGTCGATGAGCCCTGGTACGTCGGATAGCTTCCAGCACATGGACCAGCTGTCGCGCCTAACGGTGGAGAACCAGGACCCTGCCGATCGCGAGGACGGATTGCAAGTGGGTTTCACTGTGGAAGAGATGGCCGCTCGGGTTGAAGGAGTGCTGCGCAGCATCGGGCTGGTGCAGCGCTTTGCGCCGGTGGTCTACGTGGTGGGCCACGGAGCCAGCAGCGTGAACAACCCCCACTATGCGGCCTACGATTGCGGCGCTTGCTCCGGTCGTCCGGGGTCGGTGAACGCCCGGGTATTCTGCCACATGGCCAACCATGCTGGTGTGCGTGAGCTCCTGCGGGAACGCGGACTTCACATTCCTGAGACCACGCAGTTCATGGGGGCATTACATGACACGACCCGTGACGAGCTCGTTTTCTACGATGAGGTCGTGATCGATCCAGTGAACATGCGCCAGCATTTGAAGCATGAGGAACTGTTCCGCAAGGCCCTTGCTTTGAACGCAAAGGAACGATCACGCCGCTTCGAATCGGTGGATACTGCGATGCCAGCTGATGTTGTGCATGAACGCGTGAAACTCCGATCGGTGTCGCTCTTCGAACCACGTCCGGAGCTTAATCACGCCACCAATGCGCTCTGTGTGGTCGGCCGAAGAAGCCTGACCAAGGGTCTCTTCCTTGATCGCCGCTCATTCCTGAATTCCTTCGACGCGTCGTTGGATCCCGATGGCCGCTTCCTGCTGAGCATATTGAACGCTGCCGCCCCGGTGTGCGGTGGCATCAATCTGGAGTATTACTTCTCCCGGGTGGACAACCATAAGCTTGGTGCCGGCACCAAACTGCCGCACAATGTGATGGGCTTGATCGGCGTGGCGAACGGCATTGAAGGCGATCTGCGGCCGGGACTGCCCAGTCAGATGATCGAAGTGCATGATCCCGTGCGTCTGCTCATCGTGGTGGAGCATGATCATGAAGTGGTGTTGCGGACGATCCAAAAGGTGGCCGCTACCTACGAATGGTTCATCAACGAATGGGTGAACCTCGTTACGGTTCATCCGGTCACCAAGGCCATCCACCGCTTCAGCGACGGAGCCTTCCTTCCCTATGCACCGAAGTATACGGCCATTGCGGAAGTGGATGACATTCTCGATCAGCTCGAAGAAGAGATGGAGAATCATCCTGTTCGCTTGCTCAAAAGGGCTTGATGATGGAAGCGCTTCTGCCAGCTCTCGTGCTTCTCCCCTTCATGGGCTTCATTGTCAGCCTCATCATTCCCCGTAAGAGCGACCTACTGCTTTCTCGGACGTCTTTCGTTACGGCCGGTGTACAGCTCATGGCCGTTGTGCTGTTCACAAGCGCCTGGCTATTCTCCGGTCACGTGCCGGTGAACGTGAAGGAAGTTGTCGTCTATCGTTCCGCAGGCTACGAGTTCTTCCTTGATCTCTACTTCGACAAAGTGACGGCAGTGTACCTGACCATGGGCGCATTGCTCACTTTCCTCATCACCATCTACAGCCGTTATTACCTGCATCGGGAGGAAGGTTTCAAGCGCTTTTTCAATACGATCCTCTTCTTCATTTCCGGCTACAGCCTCACGGTGATGTCCGGCAACCTGGAGACGCTGTTCATCGGTTGGGAGATACTGGGCGTCTCGTCCTTTCTGCTGATCGCTTACTACCGCGATCGCTACCTTCCGGTGAAGAACGCGGTGAAGGTGTTCTCCATCTATCGACTTGGAGACATCGGTTTGATCTTGGCCATGTGGATGAGCCACCACCTCTGGCATGAGAACATCACTTTCCTGAAGCTGAACAACTACGATCTGGTGCACGAACGCTTGATGGAGCATAGCCTGGTGGGGGTGTTCATCTCCTTGATGATCCTTGTTACAGCGGCGGCCAAATCAGCGCAGTTGCCGTTCTCCTCCTGGTTGCCGCGCGCGATGGAAGGCCCCACGCCCAGCAGTGCGATCTTCTATGGCTCTCTGTCCGTGCACATCGGCGTGTTCCTTTTGCTGCGCACATTCCCCTTCTGGGAGCATCAGGTCTCCGTGCGTATCGCCATTGCATTGCTGGGTCTTTGTACGAGCATCGTGTCCACATTGACGGCCCGCGTGCAGAGCTCGGTGAAGGCCAAGATCGCTTACAGCTCCATCGCGCAGATCGGCCTCATCTTCATTGAAGTGGCCGCAGGTCTTGACTGGCTTGCCTTGTTCCACTTCGCAGGCAACGCCTTCCTGCGCACCTACCAACTACTGGTCTCGCCCTCAGTGGTCACCTATCTGATACGCGAACAGTTCTTCCATTTCACACCGCGCGAGCATTCGTTCGAGGATACATGGCCCAAGCGTTTGGAGTATTCTCTCTACGTGCTCAGCCTGAAGGAGTGGAACCTCGATGCTTTCATGTACCGTTGGCTATGGAACCCGGTGAAGGCCATGGGCCGAAACCTGGACCAGTTCACCATCCGGCGCATGTTGCTTGTCTTTGTCCCACTTTATGCGCTTGGCGTGGTCGCGCTTTACGCGCAGGACCGACTGCCGGGTGCGCTGAACACTGTGTTGCCCATGGTGTCCGCGCTGATCGCTCTGATCATGGTGCTGCGTGCGTTCACCGAACGGCATCATGTCAGACGTGCATTGCTTATGATCATCATGGGGCATTTCTGGGTAGCGCTTGCTGTGTCGTTCAATGAGCACTTCGATATTATGCACTCACTGCTCTACTTGTCGGGGGTGGTCGTGGCAGGCGTTGTCGCCTATGCCTGCATACTCTGGCTGCGTCGTACGGAGAAGCAGGTGAATCTTCGTCGATTCCATGGCCATGTGTTCGAGCATCCCCGACTGGCTCTCGTCTTCTTGCTTTCATGTTTGGGCATGGCCGGGTTCCCGATCACAACAAGTTTTGTTGGTGAGGATCTCATCTTCACGCACATCCACCCGCATCAGATCGTGTTGGCCGGTCTTGTCAGCCTGTGCTTCGTGATCGATGGGCTTGCGCTGATCCGACTGTATGCGCGCGTGTTCCTAGGACCTCATGTGAAGACGTACCACGAGGTCGCCTACCGGTCTTCTTAGAGTTGGCTCAGTGCCGGAAGTGGACGAACAGGCGGCCGAAATTGTCACCGTCCTTCTCAATTCGATGGTAGAGTTTCTTAACAGAAGGCTGCTGCAGGTAGCGGATCACTTTCTTCTTCAGCTGTCCGCTGCCTTTGCCCGGAATGATCTCCACAAGTGCGATGCGCCGATCGATCGCCTCCTGCATCAGGTCATCCAACGCGCGATCGATCTCGCGCCCCTTGTTGAAGATGTCGTGGAGGTCGAGCTTCAGCTTGGCCATGCGCGAAACTAAACGTTGGCTCAGATCCGTGCCTGGTAGGTGTACAGGTCGAAGTAACGGCCCTGCTTCGCGATCAGCTCGGTGTGCGTACCACGCTCAGCGATCACTCCATGTTCGATCACAAGGATCTCCGTCGCTTGGCGGATGGTGCTCAGTCGGTGGGCGATCACAAAGGTGGTGCGGTCCTTCACCAAGGCGTTCAGGCTCTTCTGGATCAGTGATTCGCTCTCGGTGTCAAGGTTGCTCGTGGCCTCGTCCAGGATCAGGATCTTCGGGTCGGCGAGCATGGCCCGCGCAATGGCCACACGTTGTCGCTGCCCGCCGCTGAGCTTCACCCCGCGTTCACCGATCACGGTGTCCAGTCCCAATTCCATGCGGTCCGTGAACTCGTTCACATAAGCGGCCTTCACGGCTCTCTGGAGCTCTTCTTCGCTTGCATCGGGGCGTGGGAAAAGCACATTTTCACGGATGGTCCCTTCGAAGAGAAAGTCATCCTGGAGCACCACGCCCAAGTGTTTGCGGTAGCTGGCGAGGCCTACCTTGCTCAGGTCATGTCCATCGATCGTGACCGTGCCAGAGGTCGGGGTCAGGAAGGTGGCCGCAAGGCCTGCGATGGTGCTCTTGCCACTGCCCGATGAGCCCACCAGCGCGATGACGGATCCGGCCGGCGCTTCGAAGCTGATTCCATGGAGCACCTCTTTGCCTTCGTCGTAGGCGAAACGCACATCGTTGAACATAATGTCGCCTTTGAGTTCCGTGAGTTGAATGGGCCGCTCTTCCGGAAGGTCCTCGGGTTGCAGGTTCATGAGCTCCTCGGTCCGGTCCAAGCCGGCGAAGGCTTCGGTGAATTGGCTGCCGATGTTGCTCATCTGCACGATGGGCGCCACCATGAAGCCGAGCAGTACGGTGAACTGCAGAAAGTCTCCTGTGCTCAGCTTGTTCTCTACCATCAACGAGGCGCCGATGCCCATGATACCCGCGCTTGCGAGCCCTAGCAACAGTGTGCAGATGCTGCTGATCAAGGAGGTTGTGGTGAGGCTGGTCTTGACGTTGTCGAAAAGTCGCGCAACGCCTTTTTCGAAGGCGCGGTTCTCTTGTTCCTCAGCGCCGAAGCCTTTGATCACACGTACACCGTTCAAGGTCTCTGTCAGGCGACCGGTGACCTCCGCATTGATCACACCACGTGTTCGGAAGATCGGGCGGATGCGGGAGAAGGCCTTCATGGCGATGAAGGCGAAAATGCAGACCGGCACGAGGGTGTACAACGTCATCAAGGGGCTGATCGTGATCAACCAGACCAAAGAGACGACGGCCGTGAGCGTGCCGCCGACGATCTGCACCAGGCCAGTGCCCACGAGGTTCCGAACGCCTTCCACGTCCGTCATGATCCGGCTCACGAGCGCACCGCTCTTGGTGCTATCGAAGAAACTGATCGGCAAGGACAGGATCTTGCGTTGCACTTGTGTCCGCAGCTGGCTGATGAGCAGTTGCGCTTCGACGCTCAGCAATTGGGTGAGCAGGTAGCTGGTCACGCTCTGCACCACAAGGGATACACCCACGGCGATCAGCAGGATCTTCAACATGCCCATATCATGATGGGCCACAACATTGTCCATCAAGTACTTGGTCGAACCCGGCAGCACCAGTCCAGCGGCCCGGCTGATGATGATGAGCACAAGACCGATGAACACGTTCTTCCGGCGCGGCCAGATGAACTGCCAGAACGCCTTCTTCCATGTCATGCGTCGCTCCCGCTTCGGCTCATTGGCCGTTGCAGCGCGCATACGTGAGCGCGTGATGTTGGGTGTGCGTTCAGCGCGGGCCGTGTGGGAGGAACGTGTGTTCAAGCTGGTGTGGTGGGGCGTTGGGACAACGCCCTCGCGCAAGCCTCGGGCCAGCGGCTTCTTCCCGGACGGATCGGCAGACTTTCAGCCGTTCAACCGTGTACGATGAGCAGGCCTGTGAGAGCGGCCAGCAGCATGGCGAGGAAGCCGATGCCCACGTACTTCACAAGCCCCCGCCCGCCAACGAAAAGCACGATGCCGTACTTGAAGAGCGTATTGGATAGCGCGGCCAACAGGATGCCGTGCATCGCTACTTGCTGCTTGCCGGAGCGGGCCATCCGCGCCATTGAGAGTGTGATGGCGTCCATGTCGGTGGCGCCGGAAAGCAGGCTGGCCACATAGATGCCCTCAGCCCCCCAACGGTCCATAGTGAAGGCCACCAGCCACTGCACCCCCATGTACACCAGCGCGAACTGCACGGCAATGCTGAAGTTGAGCGGGTTGCTCAGTTCCGGTTCCAGGCTCGCACCCCGATCGGGGAGCCTGTGCATGAAGAAGGCTGCAAGCAGACCACCTGCTGTGCCCATGGCCACAGGGACCGCCAGGAGAGTGGCGAGCTGTGTATTCACCAACCAGCATTCCAAGAGCACCCGCGGGAACATGATCGTGCACGCTGTGGTGATGCCCACAGCTGCCGTGAGCAAGTGAGTGCTGTTCGCTTTCGTTCGCCGCGACAGGTCAAGGGTCACTGCCGTGCTTGAGACCAGGCCACCGAGCACACCGGCCAGCAGGTCGCCCTTTCGACCGCCGAGCACCTTGGCCAGCAGGTAGCCTGCCAAGCTGATCCCGCTCACGAGCACCACCATGGTCCAGATGTTCCGCAGGTTCCACACGCCATACGGACCGAACGCTCTTTCCGGGAGGAAGGGGAGCATCACGGCGGAGATCACCACGAACTGGATCAACGCGCGGATCTCTTCCATGGTCATGGTGGCCACGAAGCGGTGCAGGGGTAACTTGAATGATAACAAGGAGGTGATGATGACCGTGGCGATGATGGCCAATAGCACATGGCCCTCGAAGACCACGGCACCCAACAGGAACGCCAGAGCGCTGCTCATCTCCGTCGATCCACCGATGTTGCCGGTATTCGCTGAGATCCGGTACACGACGATCAATAGGGCGAAGAAGCCTAGGAACGCCGCGCCCAGGATCCAGTCGCCGTAGTTCTCGGCCAATAATGCCGAGAGGAAACCGAAAAGTGTGATCAGCGTGAATGTGCGCACTCCCGCGAAGAGCTGCTCTTCCTTCTCCACGACCCGCTTCGAATACTCGCGTTCCAGACCGATCAGGAATCCGATGCCCACGCTCACCAACAGGCGCACGAGCAGCCCCTGCATATCCAGGGCATTCAGGTGGTCGGTCATCTCGTGCTAAAGCTAACCCGGCCGCACCGCTACTTTCGCCGCCATGTTCGCAGAGCAAGGGAATGTGGTGCTCACCGTGGATGCGCTGATCACCGATGAGACGGGACGTATCCTGTTGATCCAACGGGGCCACAAGCCTTTTCAAGGTAGCTGGGTGCTGCCCGGTGGTATCGTGGAGGTGGGAGAAACGGTGGAACAGGCCTGTGCTCGCGAGGTGGAGGAAGAGGTGGGCCTGAAGGTCGACGTCCAGGGCCTTGTCGGGGTGTATTCCACCCCAGGTCGGGACCCCCGCGGCGCCTTTGTGAGCATTGCTTTCCACACTTCCATTGTTGGTGGTGCACTCGTTACCACGGAGGAAGCTCGGGCGCACCGTTGGTTGGCACCGGAGGAAGTGGTGCCCTTGGGCTTCGATCACGCCCGCATTGTTGCTGATTTCCGCTCGTACGGCACCATTTAGCGTCCAATTCGGAGCGGCTGGGATCCCGATCCTGGCACCGTGACAGGCTGTCCACAAGCGCACATTCGGCATGGATCGTGCGTTACTGTTTCGCAATGGAACAAGAAACGATCGTTCAACGG
>JADZGG010000081.1 GCA_020854015.1 Flavobacteriales bacterium | reverse complement strand
TCCTGCAGAAGATGAAGAAGACCGCCGAGGATTACCTCGGCACCACCGTGACCGAAGCGGTGATCACGGTCCCCGCCTATTTCAACGATGCTCAACGCCAGGCCACCAAGGAAGCTGGCGAGATCGCCGGTCTCAAGGTGCGCCGCATCATCAATGAGCCTACAGCCGCTGCATTGGCGTACGGCCTCGACAAGAAACACAAGGACCAAAAGATCGTCGTGTTCGATTGCGGTGGTGGCACCCACGACGTGAGCGTGCTCGAACTGGGCGATGGCGTGTTCGAGGTGAAATCCACGGACGGCGATACGCACTTGGGCGGCGACGACTTCGACCAGGTGATCATTGATTGGTTGGCCGAGGAGTTCAAGGGCCAGTACAACATCGACCTGCGCAAGGACCCCATGGCCCTCCAGCGTTTGAAGGACGCCGCTGAAAAAGCGAAGATCGAGCTGAGCAGCACCAACACGAGCGAGATCAACCTCCCCTACATCATGCCCGTGGATGGCGTGCCCCAGCACTTGGTGCGCTCCCTGACCCGTGCCAAGTTCGAACAGCTGGCCGACAGCCTCATCAAGCGCACCATCGCCCCTTGCGAGAACGCGTTGAAGAACGCCGGTCTCAAGATCAGCGACATCGACGAGGTGATCCTCGTGGGTGGTAGCACCCGCATCCCCGCCATCCAAGAGGCCGTGAAGAAGTTCTTCGGCGGCAAGGAGCCCAGCAAGGGCGTGAACCCCGACGAGGTGGTGGCCATCGGCGCCGCCATCCAAGGCGGTGTGCTCACCGGCGAAGTGAAGGACGTGCTGCTGTTGGATGTGACCCCCCTAAGCCTCGGCATCGAGACCATGGGCGGTGTGATGACCCGCTTGATCGAGTCGAACACCACCATCCCCACCAAGAAGAGCGAGACCTTCAGCACTGCCAGCGACAACCAGCCCAGCGTGGAGATCCATGTGCTGCAAGGCGAGCGCCCCATGGCCGCCGGCAACCGCACGATCGGTCGCTTCCACTTGGACGGTCTGCCCCCCGCCCCCCGAGGCATTCCGCAGATCGAGGTCACCTTCGATATTGATGCCAACGGCATCCTGCATGTGGGCGCCAAGGACAAGGCCACCGGCAAAGAACAGAGCATCCGAATTGAAGCCAGCAGTGGCCTCAGCAAGGAGGACATCGACAAGATGAAGAAGGAGGCCGAAGCCAACGCCGATGAGGACCGTAAGGCCCGCGAAACGGTGGACAAGCTGAACGCTGCCGACAGCCTCATCTTCCAGACCGAGAAGCAGCTGAAGGAGTTCGGCGACAAGATCCCCGCCGACAAGAAGCAGCCCATCGAAGAAGCCCTTTTCAAACTGAAGGCCGCGCACGCTGCCCAGGACATCGCCGGCATCGACGGTGCCATGGCCGACCTCAACCACGTCTTCTCCGCTGCCAGCGAAGAGATGTACAAGGCGGCCCAGCAGCAAGGCCAACCCAGCGGTGGTGCACAAGGCAACACCTCTTCCACGGCCGACGCCGAGGTAACGGACGTCGACTTCGAGGAAGTGAAGAACGACAAGTAAGGACGAGGTTCTCCTCATCCTGATCCACAGGACGTGAACGACCCCGCCACCAGCCTTAGGCTTGGATGGCGGGGTCGCTGCGTTGGAGGCGCTCTAAGGGATCAAGGGGTGATCGCCAAAAGGGGCTTCACCTCGTGCACTTTACCGTCCACGTAGGCCTCTTCGAAACGAGGCCGGCCTTGCACGTCGAAATAGGTCCACGTGCCGATGCGCTGGGTATCCATGCGGTTCGGGTTGTAACGGGCCTGCCCCTTGCATCGAACGTGGCCATCAGGCCAGAACTCGCTCTGTTCGAAGGTGGCAGTGCGCTTCTCCACCACGTGCAAGGTGCTGATCGGACTACCGTCGGGACGGAAGAGGTCCATGCGGAGGTAGTAAGGTTCTGTGCGGTGCTTCTCTTCGGCATAGCGCACCTGGCCGTTCGAATAGTGGTCCACGTACTCCACAGCCTGCCCGTGCACATACTTGGTCTCACTGCGTAATTGCCCGTTGGCGTGATAAGTGCGCATCAGGCTCTTCACGTTGTCCAGTGCCTTGAACTCGCGCTCCAGGGTTCCATCCGTATGGAAGTTCTTGTAGATCAACAACTGGCCCTCATTGTAGAAGCCACGATGCTTCAACTGGCCATTGGGGTAGTGGTCCTCCACCCAGCCGGAGCAACCATAGCCTTGGCAGTTACGAACCGAATCGCCGCCAAGGGTGGCGTTCAAGGGTTCATAACCATCCATCACAGCCGTGGGATCCTCCATGGCATCAGGCAGAGCCTGCAGATCGTCGTGGGCCAGGATCAAGGTGTCCGGCTGAGCCGCAAGCGGGACCACGGCCACAGTGCACCCGAGCAAGAAGGACAGAAGAAGGAATGGACCGCGCATGACATGGCTTGTTCTATCCCGTTGAACGGGCCGTCACTGGAAGTGGTTACCGGGGCGTGATCAGGCAACGGTGAAGCATAGGCTCCACGTCTTACTTTCAACGGACAGTGGAGGCGTGGGCGACAGCCCATAAGTAGGCTGGTACGGACCATTCGTGGAACGGTTGCCTCCTGTTTGTAAAATTATTTTCATAGGGTACTGTGTGGGGATCTCCTTACTTGGGGTCGCTCCAATCCCATTCACCCTTACCCAAAGACCATTCCAGCAAACTGAACAGACCTGGACGCCACCTTTTCAGTGATGTCCACCCCACACAACGTTCGAACTCCAGGCAGCTTGCGGCAACGGAAGCAAGCCTTACCAACGGCGATGACCCGAAAGCCATCACTTCTCCCCAAGAGAATTTTCATCAACCCAAAACCCAAACCATGAATAGTCAGAACACTCAGCCCTCCGGGCGAACGTGTCGTTCGACGTGGTGGCGCAATTGGATCGCATCCACGGTAGCACTTGTGCTGCTGGGATCCGGTGCCATGGCCCAGACGGCGAACACCTACACGTTCGCTGCTTCGACCGGTGCATCTCTTGACCCGATGGTAAGTGCCGTTACCCTCGTGGGTGGTGGCTGTATCGATGATGGTGCCTCAGCTGTTACGCCGATCGGCTTCACCTTCACCTATGAGGGCGTCGCGTACACGGATTTCTCTGCGAACAGCAACGGTGTCATGCGCCTTGGCACCACGGCTGTCGGCACTGCATATAGTAATATAGGCACTTTCGGATCCGCCAGCTTGGCCCCCCTCTGGGATGACCATTGCACAGGTGCGACCGGTGTGACCTATGTGCTCACCGGATCCCCCGGCTCCTATGTACTTGTTGTGCAATGGGACCTGGCGATCTCCTTCGGCAGTGCGACCTTCTTCCAAGCTTGGTTGTATGAGGCTGATGGCGTGATCGAATATCGCTATGGCTCGCCTGATGTGAACCCTGGCAGTGCGACCATCGCATTGGTAGGCGCGAACACCGCGAACCTGCAAAGCGTGACCCCGCCTTCGAGCGTGGCCGTCGGTACGCGCAATGACAACGTGGCCACATGGCCCGGCGCTGGACAGATGTACCAGTGGACCCCACCAGCACCCGCTGCCTGCGTTACTCCGATCGCGGTCAGTGCACCTCAGACCTCCACCTCCACAGATGTCAGCTGGACCTGCGCAAGTTGCACAGGCACTTACTATGTAGAGTATGGCCCAACGGGCTTCGTGCCCGGAACCGGTGCGACCGCTGGCGGTGGCACGGTGATCCCCGGAGCGACCAGCCCCACCACGATCTCGGGCCTCAGCAGCACTTCCGTAACGGACATCTACGTCCGTCAGGATTGCGGTGGCAGTGGCTTCAGCACCAACTCCGCCGTCGAACGTTTCATCCCTGGTGATGTTTGCGGCAACGCCATCGACCTGGCCACATTGACGAGTCCTTTAACGTCCACCACTGTAGGTGCGAACGACAACTTCACGAACACGTGCGCCTTCGGGAACACGGATCCCGATCTGGTCTATTACATCGACGTGCCCGCCTTCGGTACGCTCTCGATCGGCCAGACCAGCAACCTGTATGACTCCGAGAACACGTTGTTCTACGGTGGCACCTGCCCTGGCACCACCCAGATCGCCTGCTACGACGATCCGGACATTCAGACCGCCACCTGGGTCAACTCCACCGGCAGCACGCAGCGCGTGTACTGGGTACAGGACGGTTACTTCAGCGGCAACAGCGGCAGCTTTACGCTTGCTTGGACGCTGACCCTTCCTCCCTCTTGCCCTACGCCTGCGAACCTCGCGGTCACCAACGTGACCTTCGACACCGCTGATCTGACCTTTACGGGCAGCGGCGCCACCAGCTACAACTGGGAAGTTCGTTCCAGCGGTGCCGCTGGTAGCGGTCCTGTAGGCTTGCTCGCCTCCGGCATCTCTGCTGGTTCACCCATCAACGTGACCGGTCTGCCGAACAGCACGACCATGAACGCTTACATCCAAGCTGAATGTCCAGGTCCTGATTTTGGCCCATGGAGCAGCGCTGTGAACTTCAGCACACTGACCCCCGGACAGATCGGCAACGGAACGGCTACGACCCCCTTGCTCCCCATCTATACCTGCTACGGCTACAACTACTCACAGCAGATCTACCTGGCGAGTGAGTACAACACGCCCGCGAACACCTACATCACCAAGATCCGTTTCTTCTACGACAACGGTGGTACGGTCACGGCCAACTGGCAGGACTGGGTAGTTTACATGGGTAACACTACGAAGACCTCCTTCACGAGCACCACGGATTGGGAACCGATCGGTTCACTTACCCAAGTGTATTCCGGTGTGGTGACCCCAGTGGCCGGCCAATGGATGGAGATCACCTTGAACACCCCGTTCACGTGGAACGGCATCGATAACATCCTTGTGGCCGTTGATGAGAACACGCCGAACTATAGCTGCACGGCAGCCTGGCGTTCGTACACGGCCTCGGGCAACCGCGGCATCCTGTACTACAGCGATGGCACCAACCCTGATCCATCGGCTCCTCCGGCCGCCAACTACGGTCCTGTGAACACGCTGTCACAGATCCAGATCGTGGGCACGGCCCCTGTGGCCTGCAGCACACCTGTACCTGGTAACACCCAAGCTTCCGCTGGTTCCGTCTGCGCTGGCAACAGCTTTACGCTGACCATTCAGAACCAACCAGTGGGTATCGGCAACACCTTCCAGTGGCAGACGTCACCGGACGGCATCGCTCCGTATGGCGACATTCTTGGTGCCACGGCGAGCACATACACCACGACGATGTCCGGTTCCGCTTACTACCAGTGCAACGTGACCTGCTCCACAGGTCCTGTTACGGTGGCGAGCACACCTGTCCAAGTTCTTCAGGCCCCAGGCATCAACTGCTACTGTGTGCCGGTGACCTCCGCAGGTTGCACGGACGGTGACGTGATCGCCCGCGTGACCTTGAACACGCTGGACAACAACAGCGGCACGGGCTGCCCCAGCGGCATAGGTGGAAATGGCTATTCGGACTACACGGCCACTGCGCCTGCACCTCCGAACACCTACACCACCACCCTGCAGGCCGGCACGAGCTATGGCTGCACGGTGTATGCAGGTCAGTATCCAGAAGGCTACGCTG
>JADZGG010000080.1 GCA_020854015.1 Flavobacteriales bacterium | reverse complement strand
GGCGTGGCGACCCTGAACGTACCCACCGGCTTCAAGTTCCTCAATGAGGAGCAGACCAAACGGGTGTTGGTGGACCTCTGGGGGAACCCGAGCGCTGAGGGCTGCCTGGGCATGATCTTCCCGGAACAAGATGGTGTGCTCATGGAAGGCGGCTATGCGTTCGTGGTGCAGTACGACGAGATCGGTTACGTGAAGGATGACGATGCCGACGAGATCGACTACGACGAGCTATTGAAGAACCTGCAGGAAGAGGAAAAGGCCGAGAACGACGAACGCCGCCAGCAAGGCTTCGATCCGGCCTACACGGTGGGCTGGGCCGCAAAGCCCTTCTACGACCCCACCAACAAGGTGCTGCACTGGGCCAAGGAGATCCAATTCGGTGACAGCGCCAGCTCCAACACCCTGAATTACAATGTGCGCGTGCTGGGTCGCAAAGGTGTGCTGGTGCTGAACGCCGTGGCGGGAATGGAGGACCTCGCGCTGGTCCAACAGCACGTGCCCGATGTCTTGGGCATTGTGAAGTTCAACGACGGCTTCCGTTACGAGCAGTTCGACAGCAACGTGGATGATGTGGCAGCGTGGACGATCGGTGGACTTGTGGCGGGGAAGGTGCTCGCCAAGGCCGGCATCTTTGCTCTGCTGGCGAAGTTCGGGGTTAAGTTCCTGGTGCTACTGGGTGCCGCCGGGGCTGGTATCTGGCGCTTCTTCAGTGGGCGCAAAAAGGACGCTGGCGGACCACCGGCCCCAACAGCTTAGGCTTGTCCGAGCAGCACCGCGAGCAGGCGATCTGCTTGCTGATGAACCACTTGGGGATCTGTTCCGGAGGAACGCATTTCGCTCAATGAAGCGGCACCGGCCGACTTGCTGAGCTTCGCACCCGAGATATCGGTCATGAGCGCATGGTGAATGAAGCTGGCTTGTGCAAAGCCATTCTCTCCCAGGCACTTGGCCATGTATAGCTGGCAGGCAGTGGAAGGCAACAGGTCCTGGCCTCGAACGATGAGATCGATCGCTCCGATCAGGTCGTCGGCCAAAGAGGCCACCTGATAGGCCGGACGACCGTTGCGCTGGCGCACCACCGGGTCGGGCGTGAGAGCATGGGCATGCACCAGCTCGGACCCACTTGGCCATTTCTTCATCGGAGCCGGTCCACCACCGACAAGACTCAGGCGCCAGAGCGTATACGGTGTGTCCAGTGGAAGTCCGTTCCCTCGACAAGTGCAGTTCGCCATGGTGCTGCGCGTGCAGGAACAGGCATACAACAGTCCAGCGTTCGAGAGCTTGTTCAACAGCTCCGCGTATCTGTCCAAACGCAGGTGTTGGGACCAATTCGCATCGAAGTCATCCGGTCCTGTCGGGCCTTCATCCCAGTCGATGCCCAGCCATTCAAGTGAACGAAAGATGTCCTCCACATAGTTGGGTCGGGCCCGCTCGGCATCCAGGTCGTCGATTCGGAGCAGGATGCGCCCCCCGGCAGCGCGGGCCAGTTTCCATGTAAGTACGAACGCCGCTCCGTTCCCCACATGCAGCAAGCCGCTCGGGGTTGGGGCGATGCGTGTGCGCAGGCCAGCTGGCAGGGCCGGAAGGACCATGGTGCCCGGGGTGGGACTTGAACCCACACGGCCCTTGCGGACCAAGGGATTTTAAGTCCCTCGTGTCTACCATTTCACCACCCGGGCAGGGAAGTGTACGACGGCAAAGCTATTCGGACAGTTCAGGCGTGCCGATCATTCTCCTGAAACGACGATGCCTCCCGGGAAGGGAGGCATCTTACTGAGCGAGAAACGGGACTCGAACCCGCGACCCCGACCTTGGCAAGGTCGTGCTCTACCAACTGAGCTACTCTCGCTTGGGGGCTGCAAATATAGTGCGCTGGATGATCCGCACAAGTATCACGTTCGATCCGTTCAATCATCACACTTCAGCATCCGCACGCGAAGGTCCTTCACCCACAAGGTGTCCGCCGCATCGTTCCAAACGTAGATGCCCAATTCCTCCTCAGGGTCCCGAAGCTCTTTGCGCGATCGGCAGAGAAGGACAGGCGTCCATGCGCTGTCGGACACGTCGGCGGCAACGAAGGGAATAGCCTCGTAGTTCGTCACTTTCCCATTGCGCTTGCGCTCCAGCACCACCATACCATGAGCGCCAGGGCGTGCGCGGTACTGCAGATCCATGGCCATCAATGCCCCCTCTGCGTAGTCCAGATCACCCACACGTACCCTGAACGCCGTCGTGTATGGATCGTCCGGACCGGTGAGCGCACGCCCTCCTCCCAGTCCATCGCGGAAGACCTGATGGCCTTCACCACCACGCGCCTGACGGGTGAGTTTCCACCGCATCACGCCGGCGTGCTGTTCCCGTGCGGTCACATGCCAGCCTTGGTCGTTCAGCAAGTACGCAGTTTCCAAGGGCAGGTCCAAGCCGACTTCGATCAGTTCGGCGTGCGGTCCTTCGGTGGCTTCCAAGGCCGTCAGAACAAGTGGGAGTTGAGAGGCGTCCTGGCAGCGCAGAAGGGCGAGCGCTCCGGGCATCACGGCCTGCACCAAGGCCGGGCGATCAGTGCTCACCACACGTCCGGTTGCTTTCGTCCCGGCCAAATCACGCAGGCCAAGCTCGATCCGCTCCGATCGAGGACGATGGCCGAGCAAGGCGAACACTATGGCGCCGCCCAGGATCAGCAGGCAGAAATAACGCATCCATGGCCATGGCCCTGTGAGCGCCAATAAGAGCAGAACGGCGAACAGCGTGACCATCGAAAGGCCCAGCAACCAAGGCACGATCGGCTTACGGAAAAGGACCTCCACGAGATGGTCACCTGCGGGCATGGCACAGCCGAAGGCCGCCATGTGGAGACGGATCAACGGGACATCCTTACCGTCCACCCGGATCCGCCAACCTGGGTACCATGCTTGTTGCACCACCAGCTGATCAGCAGCCTTATTCCGCACATGGACCACAAACCGATCATGCTCAAAAGACCGCAGTTCCAAACGGTCACTGGGCTCCGAATTCTCGAGGAAGATCAGAGGCCTTCGATCCAACACAGCAAGGGTATCCGGAGCAGCATCCAACTCCAGCACGTGCTTCAACTGGAACGAGTTGAATCCCGCCCTGGTGGGCTGCCCCTTGTACACCTGGGTATTCCGCCACAGATAGTGCAAAGACGCACCATCGTCCTTTGACGAGCCCAAGGGCTCCAGGTGAGGCACGATCGGACCATCGGGTTGCGCATCCACCCGTGCTTTCACTACGAACGGAGAGACATCCGCGACGCTCGTGTTCCAAAGGGCAAGGCCAGTGCTCCATGTCATCTCCAGCAATACGAGATTGCCCAATGCAGTGAGTCCCAGCATTCGGCGATGGGCCAGTAACACTGCGGCAAACAGGAGCAGCAATGGCACAGTGCCGCTCAGGACCACCCGTTGTGCCGTGGTCAAGGCTTTCAGTTTCTCATAGATCCCCGCATCGATCGGTCTTCCATCCACCCGCATCCAAGCCCAGACCCAAAGGGCAGCTACGAGGCACGTGAGCCCAACGAGAATGAGCTTCACAGGAGATCCATGAGCCTGCTGGATCCGGGACCACTGTGCCAAGGTGCCACCGGCAAGCACCAATACCGCAAGCTGCACACCCCATTGGAAATAGCTCGGGAAGCGGAACAGATCGAATCCCGGTAACACGGACCATAGCAGGTTGTGCACCGGCATAGCAGCACCGAAGGAGGCCAACAGGCAGATACTTCCAAAGACGATCAGCACCTTCTCGATGACAGTGATCTTCCGAAAGAAGGTCAGCAGAGCGAACAAGCCGACGAGCATACCCAGGTAGCCATTGGCCATGGTCGGGTCCGTGCCCAAGGCCTCCGCATCCACCCCGACCGCGAAAGGGAACAGGTAGGAAAGGCAAGCCCGCCAAGTGAATGGGCGAACGGCGGCATCCGCATAGCCCAAACCTTCCGCGCGTGACAGGTAGGGGGCGACCTCCCATGCCGCATACAAGGTGCCGCAGGCCATCAGCATGGTCAGGAGCACATACACCCCTTCCCACGCGAGCAGCCGCCCAAGTACAGCGCGACCACCGCTCTGCCAGAGCCCCACCGTGCGCACCATGAACAAGCCGACCAGCAGGTACGCTACGAGAATGGTGAACGTGTGGTTCCCCCCGCTCAGTAGAAAGTACTGGAACACCGCAGCGGACAGGGCGGGACGCCAATTCGGAACACGCATAAGGCGCAGCTGGGCCTCGATCAGCCAAGGCAGCCAGGCGGCGCTGATCACCGAGTAGAAATGCATAGTGTGCCCTGTGAAAAAGCCGCCGAGCGCATAGGCCAAGCCGATCACCAAAGCCGCACCTTCATGCCCGTGGACCTCCAGCACCAAGCGCCGCATGCCCAGCCCACCGATCACGAGATAGGCCAGGAACAGGCCCTGAAGGACCAGGATCGATTGGCCTATGGTCCCGCCCAAGGCGATGGCTTCCACATACCAAGCGGGCCCTTGAAGGTCCGCGTAGATGGGATAGCCCATTTGCTGCATGGGGTTCCACAGCGGGAAGTGCCCGTCCTGAAGACAGGTGGCGATGAAAAAGCGCCAGGGCAGCCAACAGTCCAGCGTATCACCATAGGTCAGGGTCCAACCGAAGGTGCTCAACGGCCAGTACGTGACCAGCACGGCCGAGAGGATCACGGCCCATGGATGGCGGAGCGCGAACGTGCGGAGCGGATTCAGGGACATGGGCGATGCAACCTACGCACCGCAAGCGAAAGAAGCGATCAGGCCTTGCGCAACTTGGTCTTCGTGGCCCCCACCATCCGCTTGATCTCGTTCAGCTTCAGCAGCGCTTCGACCGGGGTGAGCGTATCAATGTCGATGGCCTCGATCTGCGCGCGAATGCCCTCCAAAGCCGGGTCGTCCAGTTGGAAGATGCTGAGCTGTGGTTCACGCTCCATGCTCGCCAGGGGACGTTGGGCCGGTGCACCAAGATCACCAGCATGGCTTTGCTCCAGGTGGGCCAGCACCTTTTGCGCACGGCCGATCACCTTCTCGGGCATGCCCGCCATCTGCGCAACGTGGATACCGAAACTGCGGTCGCTGCCACCCGGGACCAGGCGTCGCAGGAAATGCACGCGGCCGTCGATCTCGCGGACCGCCACGCTCGCATTGCGGATCCGTGGGAACGTACCTGCCATCTCGTTGAGCTCGTGGTAGTGCGTGGCGAAGAGCGTCCTCGGATGCCCTGGATGCTCATGCAGGAACTCGGCGATGGCCCAGGCTATGGAGATACCATCGTAGGTGCTGGTGCCTCGCCCGATCTCGTCCAACAGCACGAGGCTCCGGTCGCTGAGGTTGTTCAGGATACTCGCTGTCTCGTTCATCTCCACCATGAAGGTGGACTCCCCGGTGGTCAGGTTATCCGAAGCGCCGACGCGGGTGAAGATCCGGTCCATCAGACCGATGCGTGCGGCCTTGGCCGGTACGAAGCTGCCAGCCTGCGCCAGAAGAACGATCAACGCCGTTTGACGGAGCAGCGCCGATTTACCGCTCATGTTCGGGCCAGTGATCACCACGATCTGCTGGTCATCCGGATCGAGCACCAGGTCATTGGCCACATACGGCTCCCCAGGCGGCAGATGCTGTTCGATCACCGGATGGCGGGCGCCGCGCAGTTCCAAGCCCATGCCCTCGTGCAACTCCGGACGGCAATACCGCCACTGGACGGCGTTCAGAGCGAAAGAGCGCAATACATCCAGTTCCGCCATGGCCGATGCGGTGGATTGGATGGCTGCGATGCTCTCGCATACTTCCTCCACCAAGTGTTGGAACAAGTGCACCTCCAAGGTCTGGATCCGGTCCTCAGCCCCCAGGATCCGCTCCTCCAAGGTCTTCAGCTCGTCCGTGATGTACCGCTCGGCTCCGGTCAACGTTTGCTTGCGCACCCATTCGGCCGGAACCTTATCGCGGTGCGTGTGCCGCACTTCCAGGTAGTAGCCGAACACGTTGTTGAAGCCGACCTTCAGGGAGGTGATGCCGGTGCGTTCCGCTTCGCGCTGCTGCACCGCTAGCAGCAGTTCCTTCGCATGGGCCGTGATGTGGCGAAGCTCATCCAGCTCAGCGCTGACGCCGGTGCGCATCACGCCGCCTTTCAACACGTTCACAGGTGCCTCGGGCTCCAAGCTGGCCTCGATCTTCCGCGCCAATGCGACCGGTGGTTCCCAACCTTGGGCCGCTTGTGCCAACGCTGGTGCCGAAGTGAGCAACGCGGACCGGATGCGTGTCGCAGCATCCAAAGCACGATGCAGCTGGAGGACTTCACGCGGGTTGATCCGCGCAGCAGCGGCACGACCAACGATACGCTCCAGATCGCCCACCGCTTGCAGCTCACCCTCCAAGGTCCGGGTCAGGCCATCCTCCGCAATGAAGGCCGCAACGCGATCATGGCGCTCGCCGATGGCAGCAGTGTCCACCAAGGGGAAGAGCAACCAACGCTTCAACAGTCGCGCTCCCATCGGGGTCACGCACCGATCCATGGCCTTCAACAGGGTGCGACCACCTTCGTTCACCGGAGCCACCAGCTCCAAATTCCGCACGGTAAAGCGGTCCAGCCAGACATGTCCTCCTGCGCTCAGGCGTGATATGCGGCGCACGTGTGCGAGACGATCATGTCGGGTCTCCCCCAGATAATGAAGCACTGCACCGGCCGCCCGTTGGGCCAGCAACAGGTCCTCGATCCCGAAGCCTTTCAGGCTGGTGGTACCGAACTGGTGCAGTAGGCGCTCCGTGGCCATGTCTCCGGTGAAGGCCCAGTCCTCCAAGGGGAACGAAGGGCACCACGCCTTCATCTCGAGGATGAACGGGCTAGCAGTGTTCCGGGGGAACAGCAGCTCTCCTGGGGGGTGACCATCGAGGAACTTCCCACACTGCTCCGCATCTCCCTCGCCCACAAGGAACTCGCCCGTGGTCACATCGAGAAAGGCCGTGCCATACCGGTCACCTTGCTGGCATATCGCCGTCAACCAATTGTTCGACCGACCGTCGACCACGTGTTCGCTGAAAGCCACGCCCGGGGTCACCACTTCGACCACCCCGCGCTCCACGATGGTCTTCGCCTGCTTGGGATCTTCGAGCTGGTCGCAGACCGCGACACGGTGCCCGGCGCGAACCAACTTGGGCAGGTAGCTCTCCAACGAATGGTACGGGAAGCCCGCCAGCTCCATTTCCTGCGCCCCCCCGTTGTTGCGTTTGGTCAGCACGATGCCCAGCACGCGGCTGGCCACGATCGCATCCGCCCCGAAGGTCTCGTAGAAATCGCCCACGCGGAACAGCAGGATCGCATCGGGATGCTGCCCTTTGATGCGCTGGTATTGCTTTAATAGGGGTGTTTCGGCGGGGGCTTTGGCCATGGGGCGATGCGGACCTATTTTCGCCGGGCAAGTTGGGCATTGAGCAGCGAAAAGCCCGGAAAAGTACGGCCCACCCCGCTGCCGAACCTCGATCCCACTTCCCTCTTTTTTTCAACACGCACGCATGCCGGCCGACGACCGCAAACTGACCATGGATGAACTGGGGCGGATCGCTCCGGAGGCCTACGCGGATCAGACCCGCAGACCAGTGGTGGTGCTCCTGGATGATGTTCGCAGCCGGCACAATGTGGGCAGCATCTTCCGGACCGCTGATTCGTTCGGCATCGAGCGCCTTGTGCTCTGTGGCTTCACACCCCGGCCGCCGCATCGCGAGATCGACAAGACCGCCTTGGGGGCCACGCTATCGGTCCCTTGGAGCGACGCGGAGGACACGGTATCGGCCATCCGAGGGCTCCAGGAGCAGGGTTACGCGGTTGTAGCCGTTGAGCAGACGCTTTCCGCCATGCCCCTGCTCTCCTGGAACCCGGCTCCGGACGCCCGGATCGCCTTGGTCCTTGGCAATGAACTTTACGGCGTTAGCGACGCTGCCGTCAAAGCCTGTGATGCTTGTGTCGTGATCCCGCAGGGTGGCAGCAAACACTCTTTGAACGTAAGCGTCTGCGCTGGTGTGGTGATGTGGTGGCTTGCGGGCCGTTCATTGTGAAGGCCGAGGTAACCCGGGAGGCAACCCTTTCGTTCAGGGACGGTCTAAGGAAAAGTTCCACATGCATTCCGTGCGTTCACGTTCCATCCTCCTATATTTGGTCCGGACCGGTACGCACGTGCATTTGACCAAACGCATACTCCTCCTTCTGGTTCTGATCTGCAGCTTGGGCTCCTCGCCCTTGTCGGCTCAGTATTTCCGCAACTCGAACTATTGGAAGACCCATCGCCAGGAGATCTCCGTGGGCATGGGCATCTCCAATTTTCTGGGGGAGCTTGGTGGACGTAACCAGATCGGCTCGCCCTTCATCTGGGACCTTGAACTGAGCCAGACGAAGCCTGCTGTGAGCATTGGTTACCGCTACTACACCTTTGAGAAGCAGGCCCTGCGTGCATCGCTGACCTATGGCATCCTCGCTGGTAACGACAACCTCACTTCCGAAGTGTTCCGCCAGAACCGTAACCTGAACTTCAAGAGCGACATCTTCGAAGTTTCCTTGGTCTACGAGATCCACTTCTTCAAGGAGCAGCTCGGCCACGTCTACGACTTGCGCGGGGTGAAGGGTGAAAAGGCCAGCCGGGTAGGCCTGTACATATTTGGTGGTATCGGAGGCTTTTACTTCCAACCCAAATCGCTGCTGAACGGAACCTACGTGGACCTGCGCCCCTTGGGTACAGAGGGTCAAGGTCTTCCAGGTGGCCCCGAGGAGTACAAGACCACCCAGCTCTGTATCCCCATGGGCTTCGGACTGCGCAAGGCGCTGAGCAAGCAATGGAGCGCCGGCCTGGAGCTGCAGTACACCAAGACCTTCACCGACTACATCGACGATGTGAGCGGGATCTATTACGACAACCAGACCCTGGCCGATGCCCGTGGAGATCTGGCCGCCTACCTCGCCGATCCTGGACTAGGCAAGATCCCCGGCCAAACGAACACCGGTGCACAGCGCGGTGATGACAGCGACCTGGACGCCTACCTCTTCCTGAAGGCCCAGTTCCACTACAAGCTCTACAAGTACAAGACCGGCAGCGGCAAGAAGTACCGCACCCGGATCCGCCGCCAGAAGGTGGTGTTCTGATCCCGAACAACGAACGCGAAAAGCCCGGCCGAAAGCCGGGCTTTTTCATCGCTGGGGTAATTAGAGAAGTGGCTCATGCAACTCCCAGTGGTCAGCGCACAACTGTACCTTCAACACAGCAATGGCAACGCAGCGTGACCTGTTCAAGTTCGGCTTTTTCCTTTGGGCAGGGCTCTGGTCCTTCACCAGCCACGGACAATCCACCGCATCAACCGAACTGCACATCTATCGCCCCAAGAAGCTGCTTTGCTCCGCGCTGCAGGCTTCGGTCCTCATCAACGACAGCGTGGAGGTCCGCTTGAAGAACAGGGAGCACCAGGTCATCTTGCTGCCTGCCGGCCCTTGCAGGTTGACCACTGGCAAGAACATTCTGAGCCTGACGCTGGAGTCCGGACGACCAGCTTTCGTTCGTGTGGGCTACGACTTCAACTTCCTGTTCGGCAAGTTGGAAGCCGTTGAAGTGACCAAGAACTTCGCGATTGCGGAAATCGACTAGATCGAAGCTGGTGAATGATCAACGAGGACGCCATCAGCACTTGGCTTCGCCAAGTGCTCAATCCATGATGGCAACGCTCCCAACACGCTCAGCACGCGTCCCCAACTTTCGAATGTGCTGCCGCATCTGCGAGAGCGAGGGCACTAACGACGAAGCCCCCACATTGCTGCGGGGGCCTCGGTGAAAGCGTTGTGCCTGGCTTAGATGCCCAAGTTGTCCTTGAAGGCGCGGAACTCGAGATCCTTCTTGGCCTTGTCGGCGAGGCTGGCGTCCTTGCCTACGGCCATGCCCAAGTTGTTGCGGACCATGTCGCCGTTGTTCTGGCGGGCACCGATGATGGCCATCAGATAGTGACCCATGGCGCTGTCCTTGTCGGAGCTGGCCTCCAGGATGCGCTGAGCTCCGGCGGCGTCTCCAACGAGCATCTTGGCGAGGGCGGCGTTGAAATCGTTCGTGCCGCTGAAGTTGCTGTTGGCGCTGGCGTAGTTGCCGTTCTGGATGTCAATGAGGCCCTGGTTGTACTTCACTTCAGGACCGGCACCGGCGGCCTTCTTCAGCAGCTCGGCAGCCTTCTTACGGTCACCTTTCTGACGGGTGATGGCGGCCAGGTTGTTGGTGGCGATGGGGTTCTCGGCAATGCTGTTGCTCTTCTGGAACTGCGCTTCGGCCTCGGCCATCTTGTTCTGTCCGTAGTAGATGCAGCCGATGTTGTTGCTGGCGCGGTTGTCGGTGGGGTGCACGCGCTCGCACTCCTTGTAGATGCGCAGCTGCTCGTTGGCGTCGGTGGTCAGCGTAGCGGCGAAGAGGAGTTCCTCCACGTTCAGGCTATCGGGCGTCATTTTGCTCATGCTGGTGAGCTCGGCATCGCTGTAGCCCACCTTGTCGTAGTTCAGCTTGATCTCGCTGCGACGAAGCTGGGGCAGAATGTCCTCGGCTACTTCCTTGTAGGTAGCGGCCATGTTCTTGATCTCGCTCTCGCGCTTGTTCACATCGGGATACATGGTCAGCACGCGCAGCACCAGGTCCTTGTCGGCGAAGGTGCTGGCCTGCATGGCCTTTTCAAAGCCTGCCCAGTCCTCACCGTGGGCGTTGGTCGTGTACATCGAGTCGTTCTTGGCGTTGGCATACTTCAGGCGGCTCATCTCGCCCATCAGCCATTTCTTGGCGCTCACGTCACGCTTGTTGGCGAGGCCATCGTTCATCTCCACCTCCCCCTCCGGCGAAGCGTAAGCATCGATAATGGCGTTTTTCACCAGGATGCGCTCGTTCTTGGCGTTGGCCTTGAGGAAATCGCCCATCGCCTTGATGTCGGCGTCCTTCAGTTCGGTCGGGCGCACCACATCGGAGGCCACCAGGTAGTTCATCGTGGCATCCACGCTGTGGCTGGTCACACGGACGAAGGCATCCTTTGCCATGATCACCTTG
>JADZGG010000079.1 GCA_020854015.1 Flavobacteriales bacterium | reverse complement strand
TTCGATGGCGAGGAGGTGAGCAGCACCTTGAACATGTGGCCCAACCCGAACAACGGCGAGCAACTGTACGTGACCATCGACCAGCTGAACAGCGAGGTGCTCACCGCCACGGTGGACATCTTCAACACGATGGGCCAGAAGGTGGCCACGCACACCATTCCCGTGAACGGCAGCACCTTGAACACCGTGATCAGCCTTGACCGGGCCATGGGTAACGGCGTATACTTGGTGAACGTGACGGCCGGTGAACAACAATTCATTCAACGTTTGGTGATCCAATAATTCCCGACCCAACGGGTTTCGCCCCGCCTCCCTTCCCCCTCTCCGGGATAGGGATGGCGGGGCGCCGTTGTCCTCGGACCGCCCTTCTCCGCGCACCTCCCTTGCGCCATGCACAGCCCGCAGCCCTTCCCTTTCGCGTTCATCAACGCACTGTCGCTCCGGCCGGTCGGATGGCTGCTGGCCCTGTGCCTGCTGAACGCAACGGCAGTGGCGAGCGTGGAGCCGCTTCCCCGCGGTAACGCATCAGAGCCTGTGGCCTCGGCACCTCCTGTGGATTCGGACGGCGACGGCATTCCCGACGCACTGGACCCCTGCCCTTTCGGCCCGAACCCCGGCACCACCTGCGACGATGGCAATCCCTTCACGACAGGTGATGTGATCCAACTGGATTGCAGCTGCGGCGGCAACGCTCCGGCGGCCACGGATTGGACCATGGAGTTCAGCACGGACAACCAAGGCAACGAGACCATCTGGCAGCTGGTGGACGCGAACAGTTCGTTCGTTGTGGCCAATGGTGGCCCCTACGGCAACCAGGTGACCCGCACGGAGAGCTTCGCCGTACCGAACGCAGCCTCCTTGCGCCTGGTGGTGAGCGATGCGGGCGGCAATGGCATGAGCATGGGCATTGCCGGTGGCTGGGTGCTGCGCGATGCGGCCGGTCGGCGCGTGATCGACAACTCGTACGATGCGGTGTTCGGTGCCCTGAGCGAACCTGACCTGCCCTTCAACACCACCGTGAGCAACATGGGCCTGATCCAGGCGCAATGCGATCGGTTGAACTGGAGCGGAGGCCTGATGATCGCTACGCCCGACCCTGCGGTGAGCGCGCAATACGGCATCGGCAACCAGGCGGACGATGGCTACGAGTTCTGGTTCTTCGACCCGGACGGCGGCTACGACCGGCATGTGTTCCTGAGCCATGCGAACCCCGGCATCGGTGGTCCTACGGGTCCAACGAAATGCTGCCACCTGGGCTACACCAACCTGCAGACGAACCCGGTGCCTGCCAACGTGCTGTTGAACGTGCGGATCCGCAGTGCGGTGAACGGCGTGTACGGTGCATGGGGGCCCGCCTGCCGCTTCAAGATCGACCCGCTGGCCGCGCAATGCCCGTTGACCCAGTTGATGAGCGCACCGGGTAACACCTTCAGCTGCGGGGCCACGAACAAGGTGGTGGGCGCCACCAACTACACCGGCCGACTCTTCGCGCAGCCCACCAGTCGCAGCGTGAACGGCACCAACCAACCGGCCAACGCCTACTTCTTCGAACTGATCCAGCCCTACCTCGGCTACCAGCGCAACGTGGTGAGCAGCTCCTACTCCCTGCAACTGGGCAGCTGGGCCAGCAACCCGCTGCTCAGCGGCACATGGACCTACAATGTGCGGGTGAAGGTGAGCTTCGATGGCGGGCTCACGTGGTGCCCTTTCGGGAACGCCTGTTCCGTGGGCATCACCAACAACCTGCCCGCACCTTACAGCACGCCTGTGGGACCGATGGCCGGTGGCAACGACCACATTTTCGTGGACGGCGATGCGCCGATGGGAATGACGGACACCGAACTACGCCTGTGGCCCAACCCGAACAGCGGTGACCAACTGCACCTGACCCTTGAGGGCCTGGAGGCGGAGGAAGGCACTGCTACCATCGAGCTCTTCGACATGGTGGGGCATCGGGTGGCCATGCACACGCTGCCCTTGAACGGCTCCTCAGTGAACACGGTGATCGCCTTGGACGCTTCCTTGGCGAAGGGCCTCTACCTCGTGACGGCCACGACCGGAACGGAACAGTTCAATGCGCGGCTGGTGATCCAGTAGAACAGCGTCTGCGGAAAGGCTCGCGAACACGCGTGATCAAGCCTTCGATCGGCTTCTTCGACGCAGAAAAAGGAACACGGCTGCGACGAGCGCTGCTGCCAAGCCCCACTTCACATAGCTCATGAGTGAAGGACCGAGTTCGACCGGTTCGATGTCACCCACCAGCACCAAGCCCGCCCAGTAGTAAGGCATGGCCAGTTCATCCGTTGCCGCGTTGAGGTGATCCAGTTTGGCGCGGCGCAGCGCTTCATGCTTGGGCAAGCCATCGGCCAGGTATTCATAGAAGCGGGCGATGATCTCGGAGCTCACCTTCTCATCGATGCTCCAGAGCGACATCACCAGGCTTGGGCAACCGGCGTACACGAAGCTGTATCCGAGCGAACGCACGCCCTCCACGTCCGCGGTGCCCGAACCCGTCTCGCAGGCGGTGAGCACGGCCAGTTGGGCACGGAGGTCCATTTCGTAGATCTCGTAGGCGTGGAGGTAACCATCGGCATCGGGATCCACGCCTTGCCCATCCTTGCTGAGCACAAGGCGTGAGTACAGGGGCGAGGCTGCGTTCATCTCCGCATGCGTGCCCAGGTGCAGAACACCGAACGCCTTCGCCTGTTCCCGGAACTTCGCCTCGCTCGCATCCGCACCGGTGCTCACCTGCGCGTTCACGGAAGCGCCCAACTGCTGTGCCGTGCGCACCGCGAAAGGTTGCCTCACATAATTAAGGTAGCCCTGGTCGATGAGGCCCGTGTCGGTGACCTGGGCCAGATAGTTCTGCTTCAGCTCGTCGGAGAAGCCCGGCGCGAAGGCAAGCACCTTGCCCGATGGGGTCTTGGACAAGGTCTTGAACTGCACGGCCGTGGTGGCACTGAGCAAGTAGGCGATCGCATACTTCTGGATCAGCATATGGCTGCTCAGCTTCCCACTACCCACCGGCTCAAAGAGCAGCGCCTCGAAGTTGACGGTCTGCAGTTCACCATCGGGGATGATGAGCAGCTCAGGCTTCATCAACAGCGCGGCGACCGGTTCGAAGACCTTCGTGTAGAGCGCCCAAGAAAGCTGCGTGTACGCCTCCTGCTGGCGCTCCAGGATGGCCGCGTTCAGTGCCTTCACCGTTTCTCCGATCCCATCGCCGGGCACGCGCACCAATGCCGCCGTGTCCGCGCCGACCACGAGCATGTACAGGTGCTCCTCGGTGAACGCGTAGAGCAGCAGATCACGGCTCGGGCCCAGCAACTTGCTCCGCACATCCGCCATGGTCACGCGCGTTTCGCCGTAGCGCAGGTTGAAGTAATGCGGGTAGTTCCTGCTCAGCTCGGCAAGGAAACCAGCGAGCGCCGCTTCGCGCTTGGCCAGGTCCACCGTAGCGGCGCGATCCTCGGGGTCGAGGTCGAGGGCGGCGATCAACCGGTTCTCCCTCACGAGCACGGGATCCGGTACACCAGCGAACTGCAGGCCGGAGAAATCGTTGAGCCGGCTCTTCAGGAGAATGGAGCGGTCCGCTTCGGCGAGCGCAAGAAAGCGATCGAGATCGGCCGGGGAGCGGTTCAGCCCATGGGCTTCGCCGGCCAGTTCCAAGGCTTGATCGAAGACCACTTTCTGCTGGCCGATGAAGCCGAGCTGCGATCCTGCCTCGTCGTACGCGGCCTAGTTGAGTTCCATGGCCTGAACGCTCAGGTCCATGTCCCCTTTCCAATGGTCGGCCGGGGTGATCCCCAGCGCGCGCTGGGCCTTCACCTTCCAGTAGAGCGCATCGGGCAGCAGGTGCGGCTGGGGCCAGGTCTGTGGGATCGGGCTCGCACGCAATGCGGCCACGCGTTCGGTCAGCAGGCCGAGCGCATGTTCGGCAAGCCGCAGGGTGGTGGAAGGGTCCCCATTGGCGAATGCCGCCTCGGCCAACACCAGCTCATACATCGCCACCTTGTGATGGCGTTCGCCATGGATGGCGGTCGTGATCGCGAGCGCCGCCTGGATGTCTTCAACGGCTTCGTCGTACCTGTTCAACTTCATACAGAACTGCGCGTGGCGCCGATAGGCGATCGCGAGTTCGGGGTTGGTGGCGGCGTTCTCCATGGCCGCGTTCAATTCGATGCTGCGCCTGAACAGGGAGTCGGCCGCGGTGTTCCTGCCGAGCCCGGCATAGACCTCACCGAGCTTGGCACAGGTGCGCGCATAATCCTCGCTCCGCACGCCGTAGTACTGCTCGCAGGCTTCCAGATAGGCCTTGACCCAGTGTTCGGCCTTCGCGTAGTTCTTCGCCTCCAGCTCCAGATCGGCCAGTCGATCCTTCACGCCGAGGAGCTTCGGGTCGTCGGGTTCGAGGAGCGTTTCGCGATCACGCAAGGCCAATTCCAAGAGTTCGCGCGATCGACCGTCATCACCAACGGTGAAATAGACCGTGGCCAGGTTCACATATCCCCGCGTACGCGCCATCCGTGCTTCATCGCGCAACATGGGATCCTTCGCCGTATCGGCCACCGCACCGCATCGACGGATGCATTCCAGGTAGTTCGCTTTGCTTCGGGCCAGGTCGCCGGCGCTCTGCCAGAGGATGCCCAGGTTGATGAGCGTGCCCGCCACGCGGAAGTCGCGCTTGGGGTCTTTGCTCTGCTTCCAGTACGCCAATGCCTGCGCATACTGTTCATCTGCCTTCTTGTTCTCGCCCAGGTGCCAGTACGCTGCACCGGCACCGTTGCAAACCTCGCCCATCGCCGATGCCAACAGCGTGTCGGACCGCTCGAACACCGCTTTCGCATCCAGGTAGTAGCCCAGGCTTCGCTCGTGGTCACCGAGCTGTGCATGGTCCGATCCGAGCCGTTGGCGGGCCTTGCCGCGGCGGATCAGCGGCACCGCCGGCAGTGCATCCCCGAAGGCCATGGCGGTCGAATCAGCCTGCACGCAATCGAGCATTCGGCCCGTATCAAAGAACAGCTTGGCTCGGGCCTCCAAGGCTTCAAGCTGGTGCAATGGGTCCTTGTCGGTGCGCTTCACCAGCTCGACCACGCGGGCAGTGGCCGCGATCCCTGCATCGGCATCCGACGACCGCCACACTGCACGCCCCAGTTTGTAGGCGTACGTGTAAGCGGAATCCTGCCAGGGTGTACCGTTGATCTCCTTCAGCTGCAGCTCGATCAGTCTACGGACCTCGACATGATCGTCCGCCGCAATGGACCGTGCGATCGCTTCATGTCGTTGGGCGAAGCGATCCGTTTGAGCGAAGGCCGCAGCCCCGTGCACCCATACGAACAAGAGGGCCAATGCGGTGCGCATCCTAGTCCAGTTGCCCCTTGATCGCACGAACACGTTCTCCATAGGTCGCGTCATCATCAAGTGGCACGGCGCGCGCCTTGGCAACATCACCGGCATCCACGTAGGCCAGGAACAGGTACCACTGCGCCTTCTTCATGAACGCGGAAGAAGGATCCCTGGCCAGGCTTTCCAGGAAGGGTATCGCGGGAGCGGGCTCGTGCAGAGCGAGGGACGCATTGGCGATGTAGTACCGCAGGGTGTCGTTGTTCGGATCGGCTTGAAGCAAGGGCAGCCATTTGCTCCTTGCCTCGGCATGGTCACCCAGCTTGAAGGCCACCATGGCATCCTGGAAGGTGTGGTCGTCGGTGGCGCTCATGGCCACCGGCAGTCCGGGATCGGCGACGAAATGCTGGGCGAAAAGGCGTTCGTTCGCGGGCGGTCGCAGCAACCAAAGTGAAACGGACAGCACCAGCGCGATCACCGCCGCGTACTTCATGCGTTGCTTCCACGCGTTCGCACGCCACCCTTCCTCCCCCGTCCCCTGCTCTTCGCTAATGGTCTTCAACATGCGGGTCAGTCCGCCCAGCTCCACCGCTCGGATGTTCTCGCGTTGCAGATCCACTTCCGCACGCAAGGAAGCGTCGACCGTCAACTCCTCCTCAAAGCGGGCGCGCTCATCCGGGCCCATGGATCCGAGCACATAGGACTCGATGGCCTCAAAGCGACTTCTATCCAACGGTCCCTGGTTCATGCTTCGTTCCGGTCTTCACCGCTGATGGCCTTGCGGAATGCGCGCAGCTTCATCATGCAGCGGTACTTGATGGTGCGGATGCTCTCCTCCTCCACGCCCATGCCTTCGGCGATGGTCGCAAGGTCCTTGCGCTCGAAGTAGAACTGATCGAGCACCTTCCGGCACTTGTCATCGAGCTTGTCGTACACGTCGCGCAGGCGTACGATGCGCTCCTCGATGTCGTCGACGACATCGGTGCCATGGTCCAACGCGCGATCATCATGCACCACCTTCATGTGCCTGTGCGCTGCGGACCGGACCACGTCCAGCCACTTGTTCTTCGCCACCCGGTAGAGAAAGCCGCCGGGATCGGTATCGGGAACGAGGCGACCTTCCTTCACGCTCATCCACAACACGGTCATGGCCTCTTGGAACATGTCCTGCGCATCGTTGCCGGTCCCGCCGTTCTGTAGGACGTACCGCTTGACAGCAGGCAAATGCGTGCTGTACAGCGCGCGCACGGTAGCTGGGTCGTTGCGCTGAAGACCAGCGACCCATGCAGGCTGTGAGCGGATATCCGTGACCGAAGCTTCCAAGGAGAGAGCGTCTTGGTCCACGATAATACGGCGAAGCTGGCCTAGCGTGCATGTTGGAAAGCCGGAATTGGGCCGGCCTCTCGATCCCTCATCGGTGAGGGGCCGAGAATGTGAACACGGGACGGAACGGACATGGATCGTTCACATCCGCATACCGACCCCGATGTAGGGGCATGGAAGGCGCAAAAGCCCCCGATCAACCAGAAAAAAACACCGACCCATGAAGAACCGACTACTCACCCTCTGCCTTGGCATAGGCCTGTTCAACGGCCTGGCCGAAGCGCAATTGCAGCGTATCGTATTGCAAGGCAACGGAGCACCGCAGGTGTTCACCGATCTGGCGAGCGCCGTGGTGGCTGCGCAAAGCGACGACAAGATCTACCTGAGCGGCGGTGTGTTCAACGTCACTGGAAGCCTGGTAGTGGACAAGCCTCTCCATTTCATCGGTGCCGGTATCAGCCCTGACAGTTCGGTCGTGACGAACACAACGTCGATCTCGCCGACCGGGGCGGTACAGGTGCTCACGGCAGGTTCCGGTAGCAGCTTCTCAGGCATACGGTTCCTGAACACCATGCAATACGGCGACGGCGCCATCAACTTCTCACCGACCGGCATCGTTTTCCAGCGCTGCGAATTCGTCTCCTATGCACACCTCGGCGCAGGTTCCACCACGGTCATCGACGAATGCGTCTTCCGCTTCCGGCTCTATGGCTACGACGGCGAGGCCACGATCACGCGCAGCATCTTCTCCTATGGAGGTAACGCCACGCACGCGCCCATCAGCGCCTTCGGAACGGGCGGCCTTACCATGGACCACTGCACGGTGTTGCTCGGACGGATCACGAACAGTCCGAACTGCTCCGTCAGCAACTGCGTTTTCACGCGCACTTCCTCCGAGCCGTTCTACCAGAGCAACGGCGCGATCATTACGAACAACCTCATCGCGCACCCCAATATCGGTGGCAACATGACCCCGGGTGCCACGTCGGGCAACGTGCTCGGCGAAGCCGTGGCGAACATGTTCGTGGATGAACCCAATGGTTCATTCGATTGGACGGACGACCTGCATCTGCAATCCACCAGTATCGGTGTAGGCATGGCCTCCGACGGCACCGATGTGGGGATCCACGGCACCAACTCACCCTTCAAGCCCGGCGGTGTGCCGTACAACCCGCACTTCCGTGCAGCAACGATCGCACCGGCCACCAACACCAATGGCGACCTTCCGGTGAACATCCGTGTGGCCGCTCAACCCAACTGAGCGATGCGCAACACGATCCTCCTCCCTGCGCTCGCGGCCATGTGTTGCGCGCAGGCTCAACAGATCGACGGGTACCGGTATTGGTTCGATGACAATGTTGGCAGTGCGGTGACCACGAGCGTTGGTACGACGGCCGAACTCACCCTCGCCGCCAACTGGCCCACGGGCAGCATGGAACCCGGTCACCACCGCGTGAGCTTTCAGATGCGCGACACCAACGGCGACTGGTCCGTTCCGCGGACGCAATACTTCACACGCGGGAACCACGCTGTTACCGGCTACCGGTTCTGGGTGAACGACAACATCAGCAACGCGACCACGGGAAGCATCGGACCGAACATGGAAGTGAACCTGAACAGCCTGATCGACCCGGGCGCACTGTTGAACGACTTCAACACCGTCACCATTCAGTTCGCCGATGCGGACGGCGAGTGGAGCGTGCCCATGACCTCCACGTTCGTAAAGAACACCGGCGAGGTGAACGGCTACGCCTATTGGATCGACGACGATATCACGAACAGCACCACGAGCGCCATCGGCCCTGGCGGTGTGGTGGACCTGATCGCGGACCTGCCAACAGGTGTTCCAGCGGGCACGCACTTCTTCACCATCCGTTTCAGTGGAACGAACGGAACGTGGAGCGTACCGCTCACCAGCTCGTTCGACAGCTTCGTGAGCATCGCTGAACTGCCGGGCATCAGCGATCTGCTGCTCTTCCCGAATCCGGCCACGGACCAGCTCGGTCTTCGGCTGAACACCGATCATGAGCGGACGCTGAACCTGCAAGTGCTGGACATCAGCGGTGCCGTGGTGCGTGACCTGTCCAGCTGGAGCGTAACGGGCGCCACCTACCACAACTGGGACATCAGCGACCTGGCCAGCGGGAGCTACCTGCTGCGCATGAGCGATGGCACCGGTGCACGGAACATCCCCTTCGTGAAGCCGTGATCGTTCACGATCGCCCACCGTAGCCGATGAACATCTGAATACCGTCACCCCAACCAAAACCCAAGACCCTCTCTCATGAAAACCCGGATCTCCTTCCTCCTGCTCAGCATGGGCCTGCTTGCAGGATCCGCCAAGGCCCAACCGCCCCGCATCGTGGTGCAAGGCGCGGGTGCACCGCAGGTCTTCACCAACATCAACGCGGCGCTCGCTGCAGCGCAGCCGAACGACAAGGTCTACCTCAGCGGTGGAAATCACATCTCCGCGACCCAACTTGTCATCGACAAGCCATTGCAATTCATCGGCGCCGGAGTGCATCCTGACAGCACGAGCGTCACGAGCACGACAATGCTCGGCACTGGCGCTGGAGACATCGTCATCACCACTGCCGCAAGCGGCAGCACGTTCATCGGGATCATCTTCAACGCCGCCTCTGACCTTCAATATGGCACCAATGTGGCTGAAGATGACCCGACCGGGATCCTGTTCCAACGTTGTCGCTTCACGTGCCACTTGCAGCTGGCGCTGGATGCCTCATGTACCTCCAGTACCGTGTTCGATGAGTGCATATTCAATCATTACGTGAGCGGGAACAACAATGTCTCCTTGACCTTCACTCGCTCGCTCTTCGACTATGCTATCAGCACGGGAAGCTGCATTAACAGCGGTGGGAATCTGTTCATCGACCATTGTGTCTTCCTCGGGGAACAGGCGTTCCGGAACACCTCTGGCGCGACCATTAAGAACAGCATCTGCACGGACACGAGCTACCCTGTCTACCAGAGCAACGGCGTCACCTTCACCAACTGTCTGTTCAGCGGCACCACCTACACCGGTAACTCCGGCGGAGAGGTCATAACCAACTGCCAGTTGAACGTTCCTGCGCTCAGCATCTTCATCAATGAGACGGACAACAATTACCAGTTCACAGATGATATGCATCTCGCCTCAGGCAGTGGCGGCGTAAATGCGGCCGATGACGGCACGGACATCGGCATCTATGGAAGTTCCTCGCCTTATAAGCTTGGCGCCGTACCATACAATCCGCACTTCAACGCCGCTACGGTCGCGCCCTCGACCAATGCCAACAGCGAGCTGCCCGTGAACATCACGGTGATCGCTCAACCGAACTAGGCCATGAAGCGCTTCCTTCTATTGCCTGCGCTTCTGGCCATGTTCCAGACGCAGGCGCAGCAGATCGAGGAGTACCGCTACTGGATCAACGACGATCCGGCAGGCTTGACCACGACCACGATCGGTCCGGACCTGCAGGTGGTCCTCACTGGCGACCTGATACTGCCAACCCTCACCAAGGACTTCAACACGATCACGATCCAATTCAAGGACACGAACGATGTGTACAGTGTGCCCGTGTCGAGGATCTTCACGCGGAACACGGGAGCCGTGATCGCATATGAATACTGGATCGATGATGCCGTAGCAGACCGGGTGACCAATACCATCACCCCCGGCACGGTCGTGAACATCGCGGAGAACATCCCCTTGTGCCTCACCGCCGGACCGCACTTGTTCACCATCCGCTTCCAAGGCGCCAGCGGCACCTGGTCCGTGCCCCTGACCCGGCAATTCACCTCAGTGGCATCTCCTGATACGGACAGCGATGGCCTGTGCGACGTGCTTGACCCTTGT
>JADZGG010000078.1 GCA_020854015.1 Flavobacteriales bacterium | reverse complement strand
GGAGACGACGTTCACGTTTGCGTGAACGACATTGCCTGATCGGAACCGAAGGCCGGGTGCATGGTCGCCCGGCCTTCGACGTATCTTTCGGGACCTTATTCGGGTATACATACCTGAACAGTTTTCTGCCATGGAGAAGAAGGAGATCAAGTGCTCATTCTGCGGTCGCGACAAGCAGGACACCAATGTCCTGATCGCAGGCATCACGGGTCATATCTGTGACAGCTGCATCGCGCAGGCGCAGAACATCATCAGCGAGGAGCTGAGCCAACGCACGCGAAGTGAGATGGAGGGCAGCCTCATTCTCCAACGCCCCGCCGACATCAAGCATTTTCTGGATGAATACGTCATCGGTCAGGAGGATGCCAAGAAGGTGCTGAGCGTCGCCGTTTACAACCATTACAAGCGGCTGCTTCAGAAGCCTGTTTCCGCTCAGGACGATGTGGAGATCGAGAAGAGCAACATCATTCTTGTAGGTGAGACGGGTAGCGGAAAAACCCTGCTGGCCAAGACCATCGCACGGATGCTCAATGTGCCCTTCGCCATTGCCGATGCCACGGTGCTCACCGAGGCCGGTTATGTGGGCGAGGACGTCGAGAGCATCCTGAGCCGTCTGTTGCAGGCCGCTGATTTCGATGTGAGCAAGGCCGAGCGAGGCATTGTTTTCATCGACGAGATCGACAAGATCAGCCGCAAGAGCGACACGCCGAGCATCACCCGCGATGTGAGCGGTGAAGGTGTGCAGCAGGCCCTGCTTAAACTGCTGGAAGGCAGTGTGGTCAGTGTTCCCCCGCAAGGTGGTCGCAAGCATCCGGAGCAGAAGCTCATTCAGGTGGACACGAAGAACATCCTGTTCGTCTGCGGTGGTGCGTTCGACGGCATCCAGAAGATCATTGCACGTCGTGTGAAGAGCAGCGCGGTCGGCTACAGCGCCAGCAAAGAAGGCCGCATCAACGACGAGCACCTGCTGCAATATGTTGGCCCCACCGACCTGCGCACGTTCGGGCTCATTCCCGAGCTCATCGGACGTTTCCCGGTGCTCACCTATCTGGATCCCCTCGACAAGGAGAGCCTCCGCCGGATCCTCACTGAACCCAAGAACGCGCTGATCAAGCAGTACGTGAAGCTGTTCGAAATGGACAAGGTGAAGCTCACGTTCGATAAGAAGGTGCTGGACTTCATTGTGGAACGAGCCATCGACTACCGCTTGGGTGCCCGTGGCCTGCGTTCCATCTGTGAGGCCATCATGACCGATGCCATGTACGAAATGCCCGGCAGCGCTGATCGTCCTGCTGAGCTGCGCGTCACGTTGAGCTATGCGCGGGAGAAATTCGAGCGTTCGCGCCTGAGCCAGTTGAAGGTGGCTTGACGGTTGGCTGTAAGACTCCGGTTCTGTTCCGCATCCCGGAGAAGATGCATTTTGGTCATGTTGCGTTCGGCCGCGCTTTCGTTGGGGCGTAACTTCGCGTCCCCAAACGAAAAAACCAACAATGAAGCGTTCCCTGATCGCACTCGCTCTTGCTGCGCCCCTGTTCGCAGCTGCCCAGGACCTGCCACAGCCCAGCCCCAAAGGCAAGGTTGAACAGGTTGTGGGCCTTACCAATGTCTCGGTTGAGTATTCACGACCCAGTGCCAAGGGCCGCGCCGTCTTCGGTGAGCTCGTTCCGTTCAGCAAGCTGTGGCGCTTGGGTGCGAACGCCAACACCATCATCAGTTTCGATGGTCAGGTGGTGATCGAAGGGAACAAGGTGGAGGCCGGGAAATACTCGCTCTTCGTAACACCCGAACAAGGCGCTTGGATCTTCCACCTCAACAAGAACACTGAATTGTGGGGCACCGACGGGTACAAGCCTGAGGAGAACGTGGCCGAATGGAAGGCTGAGTCAGGTGGATGCGAGTTCACCGAAACGCTCACCATCGGCTTCGACGAGGTGAAGGACGACAAGGCCCGTGTGGAGGTGCGTTGGGAGAAGACCCGTGCCAGCTTCATGATCGAAGCGGATGCGACGGAGAAGGCAATGGCCAACATCAAGGAAGCCATGGCGAAGACCGAGATCAAAGCCGGTTCCTACAACCGTTGCGCCCAGTACTGCATCGACAAGGGAGTGAACCTGAAGGAGGCGCTGACCTGGGCCGAGAAGGCCAACAGCATGGAGAAGGAGAAGAAGTACTGGATGCTGCACACGCTCGCCCTCGCCCAAGGTGCGAATGGTATGACCAAGGAAGCTATCGCCACTGCGAACGAGAGCATGGCCCTGGCCGAGAAGGAAGGCGACAACAGCTACGTGCTGAAGAACAAGGCGAAGATCTCGGAGTGGTCCAAGTGATCGTTCCTCACCAAGCTTGAAGAGGCCCTCCCCTGTGGAGGGCTTTTTCATTATGCCGTGGTCTCCCGGATCGATCCATTCGATCGAGGATGATCGATCAGGCTAGTGAACATCCGTGCCGTCGAAGTAGATCTCGGTGATCACGGTATCGTCGTAGCGAACGCCGGGGTACACGGACCGGATGGTGAACGTAAGGTCCATCGGCCGGCCGTCCTTCCGCTTGCCCAGCAGACCGGGCAAATTGAAGCGTTGAATGTCCATGGTGTCGGCCAGTTCGAGCGTGAAGAGCGGGACACCGTTCTCGGCCACTTCCAAGGAGCGCACCCGGTTGTTCGCCTGCCAAAGCGACCGCTCACGCGCAATGCCGTTCACGACCAGGATCGTGTGCAAGCGAGGGCTATCGGGCGCGAACCGGTACACCAAGCGCTCGCCGATGCCCGGGCCTGACACACCTTCGCTCCATTCCGTGCAGGCATCAAGGTCATGTGCGTTGGCGGCACCGTATGTCCGTCCGTTGGTCGGTGCCAGGCTGGACGAGGCCCAAAGCGTGTCCGGGCCACCACCGCAATACCAACTGCACCCGCCACCGACCAGATCGCATGGGCTTTCCAGCGTTTCCCCGATGTCCAGGTACAACTGCTCCAGACGGGACTCGCCGGTCGGACTCAACGGAGACTCGGCGTTCAGCAGGGAGTCAAACTCCGCGAAGGCCGCATAACGCTGGTATGAAAGATCCGGCTCGGTTTCCAAGACCGGCTGCAGCTCGAGGAGGGGCTGGGCAACAGCGAAGCCCTGGATGGCGAGAAACCCGGTCATGAGTACGCCGCGCAACATGTCAGCAAGGTAGCCAAAGCAAAAGCCCCTTCGCCGGAGCGAAGGGGCTTCAACGCCTTGAATGTGTAGCAGCTTACTGCTTCACCATCTTTTTGGTGATGGCGTGGCCATTGGCAACGAGGGACACGTAGTACGTGCCAGCGTTCCAGGTCTCAGCATTGATGGTCTGGTTGTAGAGGCCCATGGCTTTGTTGCCGAGGTCCTGATCCAACACCAAACGGCCGGAAGCATCGCTCACCAGCAGGCGCATCTTCGCGTTCTGATCGACGGTGTACGCGAGCTGCACGTCCTGGCCAACGAGGTTGCCGTTCAGGAAGCTCATACGCATGCCGTTGAAGGTCTCAGCGTCCTCGATGCCAACGTTGCTGGCGTCGATGGCTACGAGGATCACGAAGTCGATGTCCAAGGGCCAGCTAGCATACATGGTGTACCAGCTATCGTCGCTCCATTGCTCCCAGGAGAAGTCCTGGTACTCCACGTAACCTTCGCCGGTGCTAACGATACCGATCGTGTCACCTGCAGCAAGACCGGTGAAATCCACACCCGCACCGAAGAAGTCGGTAACATATACAGGGGAGGCGAAATCGGCCCAGGTGAAGAGCGTGGTGCTCGACGTGTCACAGCTGGTGATAGGCACTTCCACGGAAGCCCAGAGGGAATTGGGAGCACCGGTGGTGATAGCACCGCCGCTGTTCTCACCAGCACCGTTCAACTGATACATATTGAAGGTTACATGCGAATTGGGGTCGCCGCTGGTTTCGGTCTTGGCACCGAACCAAACGCCAACAGCCTCCGCTGTCACTGCATTGTCGAGAAGGAAAGCCTGGACTTTTGCCTTGTCGCCGTAACCGTTGTTTCCGGAAACATAACCGCCGCCAACGCTGTTGCGCAGTTCGAACGTTACATCAGGATCGAAATAGGCACCGGTCACGATGGTGTCCGTCGAGGTGCGGAGACCAGCGTCAGCATTCGCATGCATGCGCTGAGCACCAGTGGACACGCGCTGCGCCATTGTGGCGCCGCAGGCACCGATAAGTACGAGAGAGAGGAAAGACTTCTTCATGTGAAGGGGCTTAGGGTTGTTCTAAAGGTCCAGCACAAAAATAGCGTTCCGTCACACATATTCGACGACCGAGGGTGAACAGTGTGTGCCGCTGGCGCAACCATCCTTGGAAACTCGGCCACAATGGTCTTCGTCGATCGGAAGCGCCAATCCGTCGATCATTCTGGCTCCATGCGTGCCGCGTTGGTTACCACGAACTGTAGTCCAAGGGCAAGTGCGACCACAATGGCAGGAGCGATCAGGTTGTACCAAAGGAAGGCGATCTCAATGCCTGTGAAGTGGATGTAGAGGATGGCGGCCTGGGAGATGAGGGCTGCAATGAACACGGCTGTGCCTTGTACTCGTTTCAGGAAGAAGGCTACCAGGAAGATGCCCAGGATAGTTCCGTAAAAGAGACTTCCCAGAATGTTCACCGCCTGGATCAGGTTCTCGAAGAGCGAGAAGACGGCTGCGAAGCTCAAGGCCAGGATACCGAACACCACCGTGGCCCACTTGGTAGCTACGACCTGTTGTTCCCCGGTTCCTCCAGTGCGCAGGATGTCGACCACAGCGGTAGTGGCCAGAGCGCTGAGCTGCGAACTGGTGCTGCCCATGCCCGCACAGAAGATCATCGCCAGCAACAGACCCACCACGCCCACCGGCATGTGGTCCATGATGAAGCTGATGAAGATGTAGTCCTTGTCGTTGGGTTCGGCGGCGGGTAGCTGGTTCGTCACCGCATCGGTATACTCAGTGCGCAGGGAATTGTCGCGGTCCAAGGCTTGTTGGAGAAACTCTTCCGCCCCGAGAATGTTCCCGTCCTTCTCTGCTCGTTGCGCGGTCACCAAAGCCACTGCTGCGTCCTCGATCGTCTTGCTGTTCTGTGCATGCATTGCTGTGATCGCCTCCGTTGAAAGGTGACCATCAACCGCAATTCCATGCGCACCCCGCATCTCGGCGTGAGGCACTTTCATCGCCTCCACGTTGGCCGCGTTCCAATGCACAGGTGCTGAATGGAAGAGGTAGAACACGAACACCATCACCCCGATAAGCAGGATGAAGAACTGCATGGGGATCTTCACCAGCCCGTTCATTAGCAGCCCGCTTCGGGCCTGTTGCGCGGTCTGGCCACTGAGGTAGCGCTGCACTTGGCTTTGGTCCGTGCCGAAATACGATAGCTGAAGGAAGAATCCGCCGATGAGGCCGCTCCACAAGGTGTACTTCGTGTTCGGGTCCCACGAGGTATCGATCACGTCCAGCTTGCCCAACGCTCCCGCGAGGCGCAGACTTTCCCCGAAGCTCACCGTGCCGCGCAGCTCCCAAACGATCAACCCGAAGGCTACGAAGAGTCCAGCGAACATCACGGCCATCTGCTGCTTGTGTGTGACGCCCACAGCCTTTGCACCACCCGTGGTGGTGTACAGGATCACCAACGCACCGATGAACACGCAGGTCCAGCCCAGCGGCCAGTGCAGCACTTTGCTCAGCACGATGCTCGGCGCATAGATAGTGATCCCGGTGCTGAGACCGCGCTGGATCAGGAAGAGCGCTGCGGTGAGCAGACGCGTACGCTGGTCGAAGCGCTTGCCGATGAATTCATAGGCGGTGTATACGTTCCACTTGTAGTAGAGCGGGATGAACACCCATCCGATCACGATCATCGCGAGCGGCAGCCCGAAGTAGAACTGCACGAAGCCCAGGCCTTCCAGGAAGCCCTGCCCCGGTGTGCTGAGGAAGGTGATCGCGCTGGCCTGGGTGGCCATTACGCTCAGCATCACGGCCCACCAACGGTCCTCGTTGTCGCCACGGAGATAGCCCTCCATCGTGTGCGTGCGGCGCGTCCGCCACACCCCATAGCCCACGATGAAGCCGAGGGTGCCGAGGAGGATGAGCCAGTCGAGCCAGTGCATTGGGGTGGTCATTCAACGCTCCAGTAGCGTCGACCCAATGGGTCGACCGTACAGGTGCGGTCTACGGTGTGGAACGCTTGCTGATCAGATTCGCGAACAGCCGATAAGCGCCCGGCACACCTGCCGGTAACTGTCGGAAGAAGCTGATGCCCGTATACACGTATCTCCCTTTGCCGTGGTCGCATGCGATGAGGCCGCCGTTCAGCGGTTGTTCGCCCGGATCGCTCCATGCGATCAGTGGCGTGTAGTGGGGATCGAGCTTGCCGCTGAAGTAGAGGCCACGTTCCTGCACCCATTCCTCGAAATCCTTCTCGGTGATCTTGTTCGGAGTGTTCAGCAATGGATGGTCCTTCGCGAGGAAGGTGGGCGGTGCTTCCTCCACGGTCACGCGGTCGCGGGTCAGGCTGAAGGGATAGGGGCCGAAGAGCGTGTCCGGCAGTACCATGTCGCTGCTCTTGGTGTTGTACTGCACCACCAGGGTGCCGCCTTGCTCCACGTACTGCATCAGGACCGGGTTCAGGTCTTTCAAGGCCTTGGTGGTGTTGTAGGCGCGGATGCCTGTTACAATGGCGTCGTATCCCTGCAGGCTTTCCAACGTGGCCTTCGCGGGATCCACGATATCCACCTTCACGCCCAGCTGTTCGATGGCCTGCGGCACGTCATCACCGGCGCCTTTGATGTAGCCGACGGTCTTGATGTTCACCTTGGCATCCACGGGCACGATCTTGAACACCGCCGGGGTTGAATACACCTGTGGCATCAAATGGTCGTAGGTGATGTTCCGCTGTGTACGACGGTCCACGGAATTACCTGTTCGGACGCTTAACTCCAATGTGCCTTCCTCGCAGCCTTCGTCCTTGATGAAGAGGTACTCGGCACCCACCTTATCACCTTGGTGCAGGTCGGGGATCTCCTGTTCCATCGCGTTCATGACCCACCCGTAGGGTTTTTCGCAATGGACCTTGCAATCATGGAGTTCGGTGTAGGCTTCGATGCCAAGGTCCACCACTTGACTGTCCTGGACCACCATGAAGGCACCCCGTCTGGGATAGACCGAGGTAGGCGGTGTCACATGACATTCGCGTACCTGCTCACCTTTGACACGATCCACCCATCTGTGCAATACGGTCAACTGGCGGATGACCGTGGTTCCATCCTCAAAGCGAAGGGTACAAGGCACCTGAAAATGCGCAGGCAGGACAGGTGCTCCGATGTTCCGTTTCTCCGAGAAGCGGTAAAGGTCGTTGTGCGGAAGTTCGAGCCAGAACGGTCCGTCCGCTTCAACTGGCGCGGTGAGCGTTAAGGGAATTGTGACCGTTCTATTCGGTTCAAGGGCAACGGCGGTCTCCTTCGCACTGACCGCACTGATCTTCGAAGGCCGCCTGGACACAACGCTGAGGTCAACTTTCGCGGACGTGCCGGTCACGACGGTTGGCGTGGAGCACAATGCCTCCAGGTTGATCCCGTTCACCTGCAATAGCAGCTGTTCAACGTCGCGCTGTTTGATATCGATCCAATGGGGGTCAGGCGTCTTGTCCCTGTTGCTCAGCAGTCCGTTGATGGTGAGCAGCTCAGCGGTCGATCGCTCCGGTTCGTTCTGCGAATAGTTGGCCGCCAATGTTCGCACTTGTGATCCGAGGTCCCCTCCTGGAACGCGCCCCCACGTCATGTCGATCCCTTCAAATATGTCCGTGCCCTTCGGCTTGTCGCCCTTTTCGAAGTGCAGGTATTCGATCAGTTCCCCGCGCGTTTCAGCGGCGCCGAAGCCTTGGCTCTTGTGCATGCTGCGGCTGCGCCCAGCGATCTCGGTGTAGCTGAGGCCCAGCAGCGGGTCGTATCCGCCTACGTCCACGGTATACCAATCCGGGTCGTTCTTCACGAATTCCGCGAGGTCCTTCTTCCACCAGGTGCTGCCGTTGAAGAAGAGGCGGCGCGGATGCCATACCTCCAAGCCTTCGTTCAACTGCTCCGGGAACGCCTTCGGATCACCGGCCAGGTCGAAGGCTTCGGCGGCGAGGATCGCTGATGCCTCGTGGTGCCCATGTCCCGCTTCGCGCGTCGGTGGATAACGTGTGATGATCACATCGGGTCGGAACTGGCGGATGACGCGCACCACATCGCTGAGCACTTCCTGCTTGCCCCATTTCTCAAAGCTCTCGGCGGCATTCTTGCTGAAGCCGAAGTCCACGGCACGGGTGAAGAACTGCTCACCGCCATCGATGCGGCGTGCTTCCATCAGTTCCTGTGTGCGTATGATGCCCAGTGCATCGCCCAGCTCTGGACCGATGAGGTTCTGGCCACCATCGCCACGGGTGAGGCTGAGATTGCCGGTCCGCACCTTCTTGCCGTTGGCGAGCCAGGCGATCAGGCGTGTGTTCTCATCATCGGGATGCGCGACGATGTACAGTACGCTCCCCAGCACGTTCAGCTTTTGCATCTTGTGCAGGATCTCCGAGGCGCTGGGTTGCGCAGCCGGGCGCTGACCGAACGCGGAAAGTGGAAGGTGCCAAGTGCAAAGGAGAACCATGGCCAGCAGGAGCTGCGCCTTACGACGGGAGCGGAAGTGCATGGGCCGAAGGTAGAATGCGGCCTCGGGCCATGCGCCAAACAGATCGTCCCTTCAGCAGAAGCGAGGTCCTGCCTTTCACTATTTCGTTGCTTCCCAGGCGCTGGTGTCCACACCGAGCTGCTTGAGGCATTTGATGGAGTTCGCTTTCACCCCGTCAGGCGGGTTCATCGAAAGGCTCTTCTTGAAGGCCTTGATCGCAGCATCCTTGTTGCCAGCGGTCATGTAGCCTTCACCCAGACTGTCGTGCACGTTCGGATCCAGGGCGTGGCGCTTGGCGTTCAGCTCGAACATGCGCACGGCCTCGGCTTTCTCGCCTTTCTGCAAAAGCTGGTAGGCATAGGTGTTCAACTGCCCATTGGTGGCCTCGTCGATCATGATCTTCCGCAGCGCCTCAGCTTCCGCCTTTTTGCCTTGTGTAGTGAGCATCTCCGCCTTCAACATGCGGTTCTCGAAATTGGGTTGGCGGGCAATGCTCACATCCACCCACTTCATGGCTTTGTCCGGAGCGATATGCGCATCGTGGCAATAACGCGCGGCCTCGTACCATGGTTCCCAGTTGAAGGCACTGAGCCCTTTGAGCTGATCATCCATGTGCGCCAGCACCACTTGGTCGACGTCCACGGCAATGCGGATCGGTACCGCCAGTTGGGCCCAACGCAGGGTCAGCTCCGCCTCGGAAGCCTTCAACGGCGCCAGGTCGTAGGTCAGGTATTCGGTCGCCGGGCAGGGGCGCGGATCGACCGTTACACGCAGGGCATCCTGCTCGGGCTTGTAGAAGAAAGAACCCCACGAGCGACTGTCCTTACTGAAAATGACGGTCCAGGTGGTGGCCGTCGGGATCATGTGCAGACCGTAGGTCCCTGCGGGCAGGACCTGACCTTCGACCTTCATTTCGCTGCTGAAGGTGACCACGGTGTTGTCGTTCGCACCGGCGCGCCACACTTGCCCATAGGGTACTACCTCGCCCCAGATGACACGTCCTTTCACTGCCGGTCGGCTGTAGGTGATGGAGATGTCGGTGGTGCCGATCCGCTGGCTGATGCTTGCCGCTTGGCTTTCAACAGGTAGATCAAGAAATGTCCATTGGGCCGGAACCCGGTAGGGCGTAGTGAGCAGGGCGCTGCACGCGCCAAGTGCTTTCAAGAAGGTATGCATGGCAACAAGGGTTGGACCTTGAAGCTAGATCCACTGCTCGTCGCCAGTGCATTCGAAAGGATGGATCGTGCGGAACGTGATGAGGGGCGGGCAGAAAATGTCGGAGGGGGCCGATCCGGTCGAAGCAAGCACAGTTCAACGCTTCATTCACACGGACTGCTCCTGCAAAGCCCTGGCGATGGACTCCTTGTAGCTGCGACCGCTGATGATCCGCTCGTTGTTCGCCATCGTGAAGATGAACTCGTTGTTGCCGCTGTAGCGCGAGTTGCGCACGTGGGCCTTGTTCACGATGAAACTTCGGTGGATGCGTAGGAAGCGCGCAGGGTCGAGCTCGGTCTCCACCGCGTTCATGGTCATGCGGTGCAGGTGATGCTTGTCCTTGAGCTGCAAGTGGAGGTAGTTGCCCTCGGCACGCAGGAAGACGATGTCGTCAACGGGCACCTTGTGCTCGCGGCCCTTGTCGCGGATCACGAACACTTCCGTGTATTCGCTGCTGGAGTGCATGTGCTCGCGCACCAGGTCCATCAGGCGTCCGGTGAGCTTGCTGTTCATGCGGAGCTCGATCCACTTGCGGGCCTTCTCCAAGCTGGCGTGGAAGCGCTCGTCGTCGTAAGGCTTCAACAGGAAATCCACCGCATTCACGTCGAACGCCTTGAGCGCGTATTGATCGTGAGCGGTCACGAACACCACGAAGGGCATACGCTCACGGTTGCCGTTCTGCGACAATTGGTGCAAGACGTCGAAGCCGTTCACCTGCGGCATCTGAACGTCGAGGAAGAGGAGGTCAGGGCGGTGCTTACCCACCGCCTCCACAGCTTCCTGTCCGTTACGACATTCAGCCACAAGCTCGATCTCGGGGTCTTGTGCGAGGAGGCGCGCAAGCCGCGCGCGGGCCGCCGGTTCGTCGTCGGCGATCAGGGTACGGATGTGTTTCATGTACGGTCGTATTCAAGTGGGAAGGAGAGCGTCACATTGAACCCCCGACCATGGGGGGATGCAAGTTCGAATCGGGCGTTGTCGCCATACAGCAATTGCAGGCGGTCACGAACGTTGCGTAGGCCGATGCCACCAGTGATCATCGCGCTATTGACATCTGAACAGCCCTTTCCGTTGTCTGAGACCTTCAGCTCCAACCGTTCATCCCGCTCCCGGGCTTGTACCGTGATCAGCACAGCCTCGTTCGTGGAATCTGGTCCGTGTTTGATGGAGTTCTCCACCAATGGCTGAAGCACCATGCTAGGCACGATGGCTCCGCTCAGGCTCCCCGGAATATCGTACGTTACTTTCAAGCGGTCCTGATAGCGGACGCTTTCGATACCGAGGTAGTTGCCGATGTAGTCGATCTCACGGTCCAAGCGCACCTTATCGCGCTGGGTACTGTCCAGTGTCACACGCAGTAGACCGCCCAAGCGGCTAAGCACCTTCCGAGCGCCATTGATGTCCTCATCCATCAAAGCGCTTACCGTGTTCAGTGTGTTGAAGAGGAAATGGGGTTGC
>JADZGG010000077.1 GCA_020854015.1 Flavobacteriales bacterium | reverse complement strand
GACCTGGTGCGCGAAGCGGCACGCTACGTCGTGGGCGATGGACTGTACGTGAACAGACTGAACGGACCGTAGCCGCAACGCTTTACCGGGTGATATCCATCACGCGGGCTTGTGCAGCCCTCCCCTACCTTTGTGCAGATGCGTCCCTTGATCGCCCTGCTGTTGATCGGTTCCGTGCTCTTCGGGCAAACGGAGCTGCATCAGTTGGCGCGCGTACCGCATCTGGTGGAACACTTCCTGGAGCACAAGGCCGAGCAGCCGGGCACCACGCTCTTCGGCTTCATCACCTTGCACTACTTCAGCGGCAACGTGCAGGACGAGGACTTTGCGGCTGACGAAGAGCTTCCGTTCCGCAGCCACGACGACCACGCGATGTTCAGCGCCACCAAGGACCTGTTCCATGGGCCCGAGGCCGCGTTGACCTTTCATTACCCGGTGCTCCCGTTGAGCCCGACCTGTCCGTCCTCCGCGCTCTCCCTGGGCGAGCGGACGGACGTGTGGCAGCCGCCGAAGCGCGCCTGACCTCGCTCGCAACGCATGTTGAGCTTCCGGCTCCGGCTTAGGCCGTAGCGCAAGGGTGGCGTTGCTTCCTTTCATTTTCATTCATCGTACATCAACACGCGACCGCACATGCTGGACCGCATCATCGCATTCTCCATCAAGCAGAAGCTCATCGTCGGGCTGCTTGTCCTGGGGCTCATCGGCTGGGGGGCCTACAACGTGACCCAACTGCCCATCGACGCCGTACCCGACATCACCAACAACCAGGTGCAGGTGATCACCGTGAGCCCCGCGTTGGGGGCCGGCGACATTGAGCGCCTGATCACCTTCCCCATCGAACAGGCCACGCGCAACGTGCCCGGCATCATCGAGCAGCGCAGCTTCAGCCGCTTCGGGCTCAGTGTGGTCACCATCGTGTTCGACGACGCCACCGACCTGTACTGGGCGCGCCAGCAGGTCACCGAGCGCTTGCAGCAGGTCACCTTTCCGCCCGGCATGGGCAAGCCGGAGCTCGGACCTGTTTCCTCCGGCCTGGGCGAGATCTTCCAGTACGTGGTGAAGCCCAAGCCCGGCTACGAAGGCAAGTACGACGCCACCGAACTGCGCACCATCCAGGATTGGATCGTGCGCCGCCAACTGATCGGCACCGAAGGCGTGGCCGACGTGAGCAGCTTCGGCGGTAAGCTGAAGCAGTACGAGATCGCCGTGGACCCCGAGCGGCTGGGCGCCATGGGCATCACCATCGCCGACGTGTTCGAGGCCGTGAGCCGCAACAACGCCAACACCGGCGGCGCCTACATCGAGAAGGGTCCGCAGCTGCTCTTCATCCGCACCGAGGGCCTGCTGGAAACACCCGATGCCATCGGCACCATCCAGGTGAAGGTGCTGCCGGACCATAGCCCCGTGCTGCTGCGCGATGTGGCCGAGGTGCGCCTGGGCAGCGCCACACGCTACGGTGCCTTGGTGTACAACGACGAGGGGGAAGCCACCGGCGCCATCGTCATGATGCTGAAAGGCGCCAACTCCAGCGAAGTGGTGAAGCGCGTGAAGGAGCGCATCGCCGTGATCGAGAAGACATTGCCCGAAGGCGTGACCATCGAACCCTTCCTGGACCGCACCAAGATGGTGAACAACGCCATCCGCACCGTGGAGACCAACCTGTTCGAAGGCGCGCTGATCGTGGTGCTGATCCTGGTGCTCTTCCTGGCCAACCTGCGCGCCGGGCTGGTGGTGGCCTCGGTGATCCCGCTGGCCATGCTCTTCGCCGTGATCATGATGAACATGTTCGGTGTCAGCGGCAACCTGATGAGCTTGGGGGCGCTGGACTTCGGCCTGATCGTGGACGGTGCCGTGATCATCGTGGAGGCCGTGCTGCACCGGCTGCACGGGCAAGGGCACGGGCTCGGCGCTGGCAAGCTGGACCAACAGCGCATGGACGACACGGTGCGCGGTTCCGCCAGCCGCATGATGAACTCCGCCATGTTCGGGCAGGTCATCATCCTCATCGTGTACCTGCCGATCCTGTCACTGCAAGGCATCGAAGGCAAGATGTTCAAGCCCATGGCACAGACGGTGGCCTTCGCCGTGCTGGGCGCCGCGATCCTCTCGCTCACCTACGTGCCCATGGTGAGCGCGCTCTTCCTCAGCAAGAAGTTGAACCCGCCCGCCACGTGGACCGACCGCATGATGGAGCGACTGGGCCACGCCTACCGCAGCTGGCTGGACCGCGCGATCGCGAGACCGGTGCGCTTGGTAGCGGCCGCAGCCGTCATGATCGTAGTGGCCGGCGGCATCCTGGCCTTCATGGGCGGCGAGTTCATTCCCGAACTGGAGGAAGGCGACTTCGCCGTGGAGACGCGCCTGCTCACCGGCAGTTCGCTCACCAACAGCGTGGAGACCTGCACCAAGGCCGCTGGCCTGCTGATGAAGAACTACCCTGAAGTGCAGAAGGTGGTGAGCAAGATCGGCAGCGGCGAGATCCCCACGGACCCCATGCCCATCGAGGCCGCGGACATGATGGTGATCCTGAAACCGAAGAAGGAATGGACCAGCGCGAAGACCTTCGATGAGCTCGCGGAGAAGATGGGCACCACCCTCAGTGTGCTGCCCGGCGTGTCCTTCGGCTTCCAATTCCCCGTGCAGATGCGCTTCAATGAACTGATGACCGGTGCCCGCCAGGACGTGGTGTGCAAGATCTACGGCGAGGACCTCGACACCCTGGCCGCCTATGCGCACAAGCTGGGCGAGCTGGTGAACAGCGTGGAGGGCGCCAAGGACCTGTACGTGGAGAGCGTGGGTGGACTGCCGCAGATCCTGGTGAAGCACGACCGCGCCGCCTTGGCCCGCTACGGCCTGGATGTGGAAGCCGTGAACGACGTGGTGCGCACGGCCTTCGCAGGCAGCGTGGCCGGACAGGTGTTCGAAGGCGAACGGCGCTTCGACCTGGTGGTGCGCGCCCGTTCGCAAAGCCGCACCGACCTGGCCGATGTGCAACGGCTGCTCGTACCCACGCGCACCGGAAAACCCGTGCCGCTCTCGCTTCTCGCGGACGTTCGCATCCAGGACGGCCCGAACCAGATCCAGCGCGAAGATGCCAAGCGCCGCATCACCGTCGGCTTCAACGTACGCGGTCGCGATGTGCAGAGCATCGTGGAAGAACTGCAAGGCAAGGTGGATACCGACCT
>JADZGG010000076.1 GCA_020854015.1 Flavobacteriales bacterium | reverse complement strand
GAAGAACATCCTGCATTTCAGGGGCGGCTTCAATGCTGCGGAATGGGCCAGCTTCGGTGCCGCGGTGAACAGCTTCAAGGTATTGGCGGAGGACACCATGTTCGTGGGCAAGGTCACCACTTTCGTGAAGAACGGGGGCGGTCTTCTTCAGCCAGCTTCTGCCGACAGTGTATCGGACATGATCACGGCAGGCACTACGTTGATGACCTTCTTCGCCCATGCGACCGGTGGCGGCTTCGACATCACGGTGGACAATCCGAACGACTACGAATGGGACGGCAAGTACCCGCTGATGATCGGTAACTCCTGCTATACGGGGAACATCCATCTGCTGAACAACGCGAGCGCCAGCGAGCTTTTCGTGCGCACACCAGCTGCGGGGGCGATTGGGTTCCTCTCCACGGTCGATGTCGGCTTATCGAGCACGCTTCAACTCTATTCCCGCAGCTTCTATTCCAGCTTTAGTCAGCTCAACTACGGAAGGCCCATCGGTCAGCACATCAAGACCGCCGTGTTCGATGTGCTGAACTACGCTCCGATCCCTGAGGGCAATCTCAACACCGCACAGAGCTTCACGTTGCACGGCGACCCGATGCTCATCCTCAATTCACCGGAGGATCCTGAGTTCGTTGTGGAAACGCCCGATGTGCAGATCCTGCCGGACCCTGTGACGGCCGATGAGGATACGTTCCAGGTGAAGGTGAAGGTGCACAACATCGGTAGAGGCACCTTGGTGCCGATCAGCGTGGCCGCACAACGCACTTTGGTGGAGGAGAACCTCTCCTTGCAACCCCAGATCCAGCAGCTCAGCCTGTACAACACCGGCGAGGTCACCTTCGACATGCCCGTGCTGGCGGACAGTGGTGGCACGGGTGCGAACCAGCTTGCCATTCGCGCTGACCTGGATCCCGCTTTGATCGATGAGCAAGTGGACGACCTCGTGAACAACCAGGTCGATACAACCTTCCTGATCGTAAGCGGTGATGTGATCCCGGTCTACCCTTATGAGTATGCCGTGACCCCGGAACTAGGGCCCGCGCTGAAAGCCTCCACCGGTGACCCCTTCGCGGCGCCTCGCACGTACGTGTTCCAGATCGATACGACGGACCTGTTCAACAGCCCGATCATGGAACAGGGTTCGGTGACCGGTCCTGGAGGGGTGATCACCTGGCAGCCGCAGTCCGTGTACAACGTGAACAGCACGGACAGCGTGGTCTTCTTCTGGCGTTGCAGCGTGGACAGCACGGGCAATGGTGGCTACAACTGGCGCGAGTTCTCCTTCCAGCACCTGACGGATCGCAGGGGGTGGGGGCAGGCGCACCACTTCCAGTTCAAGAAAAACGAATTCAATCAGATCATCTTCGACCGGCCCAATCGCTCCTTCGACTATTTCATCGGGCAGCGGAAGATCGCGGTCAACCTGCAAGGTGGAGCTACCTCTCCTTGCGATTGGTTCATCGACCTGAGCTGGCAGGATGGGAATGGTTGCGGGAATACAGCAGCGTTCCACGTCGCTGTGATCGACCCCTTCGATTTCACGCCCTGGGGAACGAAGTGCGGGCCGATCAACCCGAACAACAACTTCGGCAACGCGAACGGTGATTGTGGGTCTCCGTGGTGCAATAGCCTGGGTCGCCCCATCAATTACTTCGGCTTCCGTCAGAACAACTTCCAGAATGAACTTCTGTTCATGGACACGATGCTTACGCAACGGATCCCCGATGAGCACTATGTCCTGATCTACACATACAAGCACCTCAACAAGGATGCTGCGCCCGCTGAATTCAATAACATCCGCAACATCCTGGGCTCTTGGGGCGCGGATGATCTGCTGAACGATGTGGTGCCGGACAGCGTGCCCTACATCTTCCTTGTGAAGAAGGGCGATCCCTCCCCGGCCGTTGAGATGTACGGCTCCACCTTGACCGACTACCTGGACTTCAACGCGGAAGTGAACGTGACCTCGCGCAGCGGCACCATCACCGCACCCTACGCAGGTCCGGCGCTGGAGTGGAGCGGCATGTACTGGAACGACGTGTTGCAGCCTACGGATAGCACCACTATCGGGCTGACCGGAAGGGGGACGAACGGGCAGGAAGCTTCCCTGCATGTGCGTCCCAGCCCGGAGGATTCGCTCACGTCCTTCACCAACCCGGCGCTGAACGCTGATGCGGCCCAATACCCTGAGCTGCGCTTGAGCGGTTCGTTCGCTCAGACTACTGTGGTGGACACGACGCCTTCCCAACTGAAGCGCTGGCACTTGCTGGGCGCCCCGGCACCGGAATGTGCCATCAACCCGCCGCAGGGCTACTTGGAAGTGCTTGATAGCCTCTACGAGGGACAGCCTGCCCGTGTGATGGTGGCGATCAGCAACATCAGTGAGTTCGACATGGACAGCCTGCTGGTGGCCGCTTGGGTCGTGGGGGCGAACAACGAACGTCGCCTCGTGCACTACCGCTACAATGCCCCGCTCCCTGCTGGTGGTGTGCTCTTGGACACGCTCAACTTCAACACGGACGGAATGCCGGGGATCAACACCCTGATCATCGAGGCCAATCCGATCGACACCATCACTTTCCAGTACGATCAGGCGGAGCAATACCACTTCAACAACATCGCCCACTTGCGTTTCCTGATCCAGGACGACCGCGAGAACCCGATGCTGGACGTCACCTTCGATGGCCTCCACATCCTGGATGGTGATGTGGTAAGCGCCCGCCCCGAGATCCTCGTGAACCTGGACGACGAGAACACCACCCTGCTGCTGGACTCGCCTGGTGATACGGTACACTTCAAGGTCTTCCTCACGGACCCGAGCAATGCGACCCGCCGCATCTATTTCCGCGAGGGCACCTTGGACATCATGCAGTTCATCCCCGCGAACGGCCCATCGAACATCAGCAAGATCATGTACCGCCCGGTGTTCGGGCTGGATGGCAACTACACCCTAACCGTACAAGCCAGCGACATCAGCCGCAACCAGAGCGGTGACAATGACTACAAGGTCAGCTTCGAAGTGATCAACAAGCCCACGATCACCGAAGTGTTGAACTATCCGAACCCCTTCACCACCAGCACACGGTTCGTGTTCACCCTCACCGGCCAACAACCGCCGACCTACATGAAGATCCAGATCATGACGGTGAGCGGACGTGTGGTTCGCGAGATCGACATGAGCGAGCTCGGTCCCGTGCGTGTGGGACGCAACATCTCCGAATTCGCTTGGGACGGCACCGACCAGTTCGGCGACAAGCTAGCGCGGGGTGTCTACCTCTACCACGTTGTGGCGAAGTTGAACGGCGAGACCATCGAGTACCGCTCCACCGGTGCCAGTGGCTTCTTCGAGAAGGGCATCGGCAAGATGTACCTGCTGCACTAGTTCACGCGGGGCGCCGGGATATCTTCGGCCCAGCATGGCGCGCGACCGTAAGCCCTACCTGCTGGCCGCTCTGGCCACCGGAACACTCTGGGTGCTGGCCTGGCCCGCTACCGGAAGCCTGACCCCACTCGCCTTCGTTGCCTGGGTGCCGCTCTTGTGGGCCGCGGACCGCTACCTGCATGCACCTCGAACGGTTGGTCCACGCCATCGGTTGCAAAGCCTGAAGCGGAATCAAGAGATCGCCCCGAGTTCCTCCCTGAAGGAAGTTGACGATCAGGAGGATGAGAGAAAAGTGCTCACGGAACGTCCCCGCCATTGGCTGCCCACTGTGTATCTGGCCATGTTCCTGTGGAACGCCTGCACCACTTTCTGGCTTGGTTTGGTGGACGAACCTTGGGGCACGCGCCTGATCAGCGGCGGGTTTCCCATGGTGGCCAACTCGGCGCTGATGGTGTTGCCTTGGTGGATCTACCGCGCCACCCATCGTCGACTTGGTCCGCGATCCGCACCGGTGGCCTTGGTCGTGAGCTGGCTTGCCTTCGAGCACCTGCACTTCGATTGGGACCTGCAATGGCCCTGGCTCACGCTCGGCAACGTGTTCGCGGTGCGCACAGGCTGGGTGCAGTGGTACGAATGGACCGGTGCCCTGGGTGGCTCATTGTGGGTGTGGGTGGTGAACCTGCTCGTCTTCCAAGGTGTGCTCGCCTTCCGGCAGGGCAGACAAGGCCTGGCTCGGCGGACAGGTCTGCTGGCGCTCGTTTCGGGGGTGGTGCCGATCGGGTTGTCCTTCATCATCGATCAGCTTCGATCGGAAGCCCATGGACCGGCCGTGGAAGTGGTGGTCGTGCAGCCGAATATCGATCCATACACGGAGAAGTTCGGTGGCATCGATCCGCTCGCTCAGCTGGAAGGCATGCTGAAGCTGGCCGAAGGAGAAATGACCGACAGCACGCGCTTGGTGGTGCTACCTGAGACCGCACTTCAGGAGAACGCGACTATTGACATGCAAGGCCCCGTGCCAATGTTGAACGGACTCTGGGAGAACGATCTCACCAAGGCACGCAGCTACGGACTCATCCGCCGCTTTCAAGAGCGCTTCCCGAGCGCTGCGGTGCTCACAGGCATGTCGTCAGCCTACCTGTACAGGGTGGGAGAGAAGCCTTCGCGAACGGCTCGTTTCCTCAAGGGCATAGACCGCTACTTCGATGCCTATAATGCTGCGATGCTGGTGGATGAGCGCGGAGGCGTGCAGGTCTATCACAAGTCGAAGTTGGTGGTCGGCGTGGAGCTGATGCCGTTCCAAGCGGTACTGGAACCCTTGATGGGCGGCATCAGCATCGACATGGGCGGAACGAACGGAAGCTTGGGCTCCGGAACCGAACGCCCGATCCTCCACACGGTAGATGACAAGGTCCGACTTGTTCCGGCGATCTGCTACGAGAGCGTCTTTGGCGATCACCTGGCGGAGCACACCCGCGAAGGCGCCAACCTGTTGGCCGTGATCACCAACGATGCTTGGTGGGGAGACAGTCCCGGTTACAAGCAGCACCTGGCCTTCGGTCGGCTCCGTGCCATCGAGCTGCGCCGCCCCATTGCACGCTCGGCGAACACCGGCATCAGCTGCATCATTGATGAGCGGGGGGACGTACTGCAGGCATTGCCCTGGTGGCGGCCCGGCGCCATCCGTGCGCAGGTCCACACCAGCGATGCTTCTACCTTCTTCCTAGAACACGGGGACGTGATCGGCCGCGCAGCGACCGTGCTGGGTTTCCTGCTGGCCTTGGTGCTGGTCGGACTGTGGGGCATGCGCCTCTTCAGCCGCGCGCGGAATTAGTTTCGCGGCCCGAACCATGCCCCGGCTGGGGTGTTCACGAGCAAGATGGAAACCAAGTCCCGAACCGGTGTGGTGCTGATCAACGTGGGTACGCCGGACAGTCCGGCCGTTGGCGATGTGCGCCGCTACCTGCGAGAATTCCTAGGCGATGGTCGGGTGATCGACCTGCCTTGGTTGGGGCGTAAACTCCTGGTGAATGGCATCATTGCGCCTTTCCGCGCGCCCAAGAGCGCCAAGGCCTACCGCAAGCTGTGGACGCCCGAAGGGTCGCCGCTGATCGTGCACGGCAACGCGTTGGTTGAAGCCATGCAACAACGACTCGGCCCTTCGTTCAAGGTCGTCCTCGCCATGCGCTACCAGAAGCCCTCCCTCCCGAAGGTCCTGGATGAGCTGATGCGTGAAGGCATAGGCCATGTGGTGCTGGTGCCCTTGTTTCCTCAATATTCCAGTGCCGCCACCGGTACTGCGCTTCAAGAAGCCATGCGCATTCTTGGGAGTTACACAGACGTACCATCCATCATTTCGGTCGGACCCTTCCACGCCGACGAGGGCTACCTCAATGCGTTCAAGCAGCGCATCGACCAGCACAAGCCGGAGACGTACGACCACGTGCTCTTCAGCTTCCACGGCCTGCCTGATCGACACATCCAGCGCTCGCACACCACCTGCTCCAGTGCCATGCAGAAGGAACTGGACAAGGCGCCTGTGGCTGGTTGTTCTTGCGAGCAAGGCCCATACGACAAGTATCCTTCGTGCTACAAGATGCAGTGCCACGCCACGGCCAGAGCCTTGGCTGAACGCTGTGGCCTGGACCGCGATCGGTGGTCCGTCGGTTTCCAGAGCCGCCTTGATCAGCAATGGGTCACGCCTTTCAGCGATCGCCTGATCGAGCAGTACGCCAAGGCCGGCATGAAGCGCCTCCTCGTGGTGAGCCCAGCCTTCGTGGCCGATTGCCTGGAGACCGTGATCGAGATCGGCGACGAGTACAACGAACTCTTCCAAGAGCACGGTGGCGAACACGTTCAGCTCGTGGAGAGCCTTAACGCCGGTCCGGATTGGGCTGATGCCTTGACCCGTTTGGTACGCGAGGCCTGCTGAAATGAAAAGGGCTCCGACCAGCGGAG
>JADZGG010000075.1 GCA_020854015.1 Flavobacteriales bacterium | reverse complement strand
GCGCCGATGGGCTCTTCGTCACGACCACAACATCTGCCTGTCGCGCCCGGTAAGGCAGGTCCCGAAGGTCGCCGGCCGGAAGAAGCGCATCATCGGACCAAGGCTTGCTCCAGGTGGTCAGCACAATGTTCAAGCCGGCGCGTATAGGCCTGTGCTGAAGGGCATCGTCCAGAACCACCGCCTTCAACTCAGGTGCTGTTCGGGCCATGTGCGCCAACGCCTTTACCCGGTCGGCCCCCACGAAGACCCGGACCCGGGGGAAATGGGCTTTGACCTGCAAGGGTTCATCGCCGACCTGATCGGCATGTTCCGATCCGCTCACCTCCAGAATGTCCGTCCCCTTGCGGCCGTAGCCTCGGCTTAAAGTGGCCCAACTCCCGTCGCCAAGTGTGCGCAGGATCAGTTCCACATGTGGGGTCTTACCGGTGCCGCCAAGGGCGATGTTCCCCACGGCGATGGTCGGAAGCGCAGGGTGTGTGGAAGCCAGGATCCCGGCATCGTACAGCGCATGACGAACGAGCAATACACCGCTGTAAAGCAGAGCGATGGGCCACCCGATGATGCGCCGCAGCTTCGACCCGTAATTTGCCCCCGTTCCCATTAACGCCGCAAGATGCACATCAAAGAGGTGATCGCTGCGCTGGAGGCCTGGGCGCCCCCGGTAATGCAGGAGGACTATGACAATAGCGGCCTACAGGTCGGGGATCCTGCAAGCGACGTCGGATCAGCGCTGATCTGTTTGGACTGCACGGAGGCCGTGGTGGATGAGGCGGTGGCCAAAGGCTGCGGGCTCATCATCGCGCACCATCCGGTGATCTTCCGCGGGCTCAAGAGCCTCACGGGTCGGAACGACGTGGAACGGACGCTTTTGAAGGCTGTTCGTTCGGGCATTGCCATCTACGCCATTCACACCAACCTGGACAACGTATTGGACGGGGTGAACGGAGAGATCGCTGCGCGGCTGGGCCTGTCCGACCTTCGGGTGCTGGACCCCAAACCTGGTCAATTGCGGAAGCTGTCGGTATTTGTGCCGAACAGCCATGCCGACGCCCTCCGCTCAGCCTTGTTCGCGGCAGGGGCGGGAAAAGCAGGTCTCTACGACGAATGCAGTTTCAACGTGGAGGGGCAGGGGACCTTCCGGGGCGGAGAAGGGACGAACGCCTTCGTAGGGGAGAAGGGAAAGCGCCACGCGGAATCGGAGACCCGGATCGAAGTGATCTACCACGCCCCGCTGGAAGGGTTCATCCTTTCAGCCATGAAGGACGCACACCCCTATGAAGAAGTGGCTTACGACTTGATTCCCCTGCTCAATCGACACCAAGGCATCGGCTCAGGTGCGGTGGGTGAACTGCCTGATCCTGTGGACGAGGTCGGCTTTCTGGCCCTGGTGAAGGGTGTTTTTGGAGCGCAGGTGGTCCGGCATACGGCTTTGCGTGGTCGTCCGGTGAAGCGCGTGGCGGTATGTGGGGGCTCGGGGGCCTTCCTGATCGGGAAAGCCCTTGCTGCTGGCGCGGATGCGTACATCACCAGTGACGTGAAGTACCATGAGTTCTTCCAAGCGGAAGGGCGCATGGTGATCGCCGATATCGGCCATTTCGAGAGCGAGCGCTTCACCATGGACCTGATCCAACGGCGGTTAGCCGGAATTTTCCCTACTTTTGCCGTCCGTTTGACGGATACCGTCACCAACCCCATCCACGTTTCCTGACCATGGCGAAGACCGAGACCAAGGCCCCGGCAAAGGAGGAGAAAGCCAGCAATGGCGCTTCCACCAAGGCGACCAACGCGGCAAGCAAGGCCGAGATCACCATCGCCGAGAAGCTTGTTGAGCTCTTCCGTCTGCAGCATTTCGACTCTCAGGTCGATCGCATCAAGACCCAGCGCGGTGAACTTCCTCTCGAGGTCCAGGACTTGGAGGACGAGGTGGCCGGCCTGGAAACGCGCCTGAAGAAGATCCAGGACGAACTGGCTGAGCTGGAGACCAACGTCACGGACAAGAACAACTTCATCAAGGACGCCAAGGCGACCATCAAGAAGTACGAAGGTCAGCAAGGCAAGGTCCGCAACAACCGTGAGTACGACAGCCTGAGCAAGGAGGTGGAGTTCCAGAACCTGGAGATCCAGCTCGCCGAGAAGCGTATCAAGGAGACCAAGGCTCTGATCGACACCAAGAAAGTGGTGGTTGACGAGAGCACAGCCCTCTACAAGGAGCGGAAGAAGGACCTAGAGCATAAGAAAAAGGAGCTCGACGATATCATCGCCGAGACCGAGAAGGAGGAGAAGGACCTGCAGAAGAAGAGCGATGCGGCCGCCAAGCACATCGAAGAGCGTCTGTTGAGCGCCTACCACCGTGTCCGTTCCAACGCCCGCAACGGGCTCGGAGTGGTGCCCGTGCAGCGTGGTTCATGCGGTGGCTGCTTCAACGCCATTCCGCCCCAGCGTCAACTCGACATCAGCAGCCACAAGAAGATCATCGTCTGCGAGCATTGCGGTCGCATCCTGGTGGATGACTACGTTGTGGAGCGCGTGACAGGCGAGAAGTGATCTCCGATATCAGAAAGTAGAAAGCCCGGTCATCGACCGGGCTTTCTTCATGTACACTGATCCCGGATCAGGGACGGTAAGCGATGGTCACCAAACTTCGGTAGTCCTTCAAGGTCTCCTGCGTGGCGTTGACCAAGGCGGGGTCGTATTGGAAGTAACTGGTGGTGCGCTGGCCGTAAGTGAGCGCGAGGTCAAGGCTAAGGTGATCGGTGCGGTAGCCGGTACCCACGCTATAGCGTTTGTATCCACTCCCATGTCGAGGGTCCGTTTCGGCATACGGGTCCTGCCACCAGCCCCAGCCTCCACGGAAATACCAATTGCCTGAGCGCCATTCCGTGCCCACACGAACGCTCTGGGTACGGGTGAAGTGCTCTGATATGACCCCGTTCTCGTACGCGAAATCATAGCTGTCGGGGATCGAGTTGTCTCCCCCCAGTTTCATACGGCGGTAGTCAGTGATGCCGTAGTCCACGCTCACGAGGCCATTCTTCCCCGCGACATAGGCCGCGCTGGCCAACACGTTCCAAGGCGTGTTCACTCGGTAGGCGAAAATGCCGTCCGGTGATTCGCCGGTGTAACTCACATTCCCCTGGCTGTCCGGCGTGCGGAAGGTGGTGTTCAGTCGGGTGTAGTAAGTGTCATCCAACTGAAGCCACTTGGGGCTGTGATAGGATACGCCCAAGCGCAGGCGGTCCGTGACCCGGCCAAGGATGCCGACCTTCAGGTCCACGCCGCCGCCCGTGGTGATCAGGTTCTCCGTGTAGGTCAGTTCCTTGAAGTCCAGACTTTCGTCCAAGGTGGTCTCCACGTGGGTGGTCGTCCGGTTGTACTTGACGCCCACAATGCCAATGGAGAGGCCCATGTAGAGCTTGTCCATCCAGTTGGTGGCGAGGAACAGGCTGGTGGTCTGGAGCCGTCCCCCGGAGTTGATGGTGTTCGACTGGCGTACCTCGCTTCCGAACGGGATCTGCGAAGAATATGTATTGGCGATCGTATCCAATGGGTCGATCGCATACGCATCCCAGGCAATACCGCTGGTGAAGGAATACGTGTCGTAGAGGTCGGCTGGGTCCGTTCCGTTGGCCTCGTTGACGAAATTCTGGAGGATGGTGCTGTTCACCCTGTCGCCAACGGCAGGCCTGTTCCAGTGGTAGGTCGCTTCCCGGTCGTAGCTGATGCCGAACACCGTGCTCTTCCATGTGCTGTTCGCTTTACCGGGATAGCAGAGCACGGCGGCGAAATTGTTCACCATGCCGCGCGTATTGGTGCCGGTAGCGGAGGTCCCATAGTGAAGTGCATCGGCGTTATTCACTTCCAGACCTGGTGTCAGTGAGATCTCGCTGGTGTTGTAGAGCGCGAAACCAGCGGGGTTCAGCGATGCGGAACCGGGATCGGCGCCGACGGCTCCCATGGCACTTCCCAGTCCCCAGCTACGTGCCGTGCCACCTGGAAGGAGCCAGGAATAGCGCAACGCGTCCTCCTCGTTCTGGGCCAACACCAGCAGGCCGGACATCAGCATGCAGCACAGCCACGCTCCGCGCAATGTTCGGTCGCTCATGCGGATCAGGTTCACCGGCGACCACCTCCGCCTGTGGAAGGACGGGAGCCACCACCACCGCCACCGAAAGAGCCCCCCCCACCCGTGGAACCTCCACCGGAACGGTGCATTTCACCGCCGCCGCGCGAGCCTTGGGTCTGGCGTTGGGCAGGGCTGGTCGTGCGGCTCTGTCCGTTGAAGTTGCGCTGTTGTTGCTGCTCAGGACGGGCAGTACCCCGTGAAGAGGTGTTGGACGAAATGGGACGAGACATCAACGAGTTGGGCCGATACTGGGGTGGGGCGATCACTGTGTTCGTTGATCCACCTGATGTGCCACCGCTGCTTAGGGAAGGACGATGCTGGATCACAACTCCGCTTCCGTAGAAGCTGCCTCCGGAATACCCACCGCCGCCGTAGCCGTAACCACCGCAACCGTAACATGAATAGCAGCCTCCGTAGAGGTTATAGTAGCCGCCGTAGGGGTTGTAATATCCTCCTCCCATGCCGTATCCGTAGCCGCTACCGTAACCGTAACCGAAGTTCGAGGCGTACATCGATCCATACGGGCTACCCCAAGCACCGTATCCGCTCATGTAGCTATTGCTCCAATACGGATTGCCGAAGCTGTCACCATAATACCCTGGGGATCCGTAACCCATGCCGTAGCTAGGGCCCCATGAGCTCACACCCATGCCGAAGGTGAAACGGCCGTAGTTGTACCACTGTGGGTCGTTGTAGGTGATATCGTTGTAGCTACGGGTATTGTAGCCCTCTGCCTGACCCGGGTCGTAATAATCCTCGGTGCTGGGGGCTTCGGTGGCCTCCATTTCAGAAGCTGCCGCAAGCACAGGGGTCCGATCCGGGATATCGTAAACGTCATCGCGCACCATGGTCGTGGTCTGCATGCTTCCGCAAGCTGAAGCGATGAGCGCGATCGCTAGGAGAGGGACGCCTGTTCTCATGGTGCTGGGGGGTGTGGTCTGGTAACGCAACGGCTGCGCACTTCGTTCCTTACTTTGTGCGCTCTTCCGTTCAGAACAAAAATAATACCACGAAAGGCCCTTATGAGCGATCAGTTGACGAAACGCGCGGAAGACTACGCGCAATGGTACAACGACCTGGTGCTGAAGGCAGATCTGGCCGAGCACAGCGACGTGCGCGGTTGCATGGTGATCAAGCCCCATGGCTATGCCATCTGGGAGAAGATGCAGGGT
>JADZGG010000074.1 GCA_020854015.1 Flavobacteriales bacterium | reverse complement strand
ATGATCCAGATGTACCAGGACAAGGACCAATTGGCCAGCATGCAGCGCAGCGAGCTGAACACAGCGTGGTATTGCGTAGGCACTCAGAAGGAACTCACAGCGAACGGAGTGCTGACCAAAGAAGGTGGCTTCATCGGCTTGGGCAAGGTGAGCAAGTTGAACACGGCGGCCATGAACAAGGAGTACTTCAAGCAGATCGATGTGACCCAGGTGTTGGAGGTCCCGATCAACGCGAAGAAAGCCAAGGTGGTCACCAGCCATCCTGCCGGCAGCTTCAAGCTGGAAGGACAGGTGGAAAAACTGGTGATCAGCGATGCCACCCAGTTCTGGAGCGTATCGAAATACCTGGTCGTGGTCGTTGATTGACCCCACCCCTTTGAATGCAAAAGGGCCGCGATATCGCGGCCCTTTTGCATTCGTTCAGGTCAGATCATCGCTGAGCGGGCTTTCCCGTATCCGAAGGCTTTGCCATATCGGCAGGCTTGGCATCACCGTGGGCTTTGCCGCCGGCGCAGCAAGCACCTTTGGTATCAGCCTTGCTTTCACTGCTGCATCCGCCCGCTTTCGAATGGGCATCAGCAGAGCAGCTTGCGGCAGAGCCGCAATTGGTAAAGGAAATTGCTCCTTCCTTGCGGGCCTTGTTGTACGCGTCCCGCTGCTCAGGGGTCATCGAGCTCATCACTTCGCTCATCCGTTTATCGTAGGCAGCATTGATCTTCGCGTCGATCTGCGTGCACTGTTCGCGCAAGGGGGCTGTCTCTTTGGCGACATCCATCAACGCCTTCGACAGCTGTTGGGACTGTTCTTCATTGAGTTTCAACCTGGTCGTAAGGTCCTGTGCTTGGCGGGTGGCCATGGACTCCGGGTCCATCGCTTTCTTATCCTGCGCAACGCAAACGGTGGTCAAAGCCACCAGGGCAAGGGTCGTGAAGATCTTCATCGGTTCGGGTTATGTCCCAAAGCTAACAGATCACATGCCGACCCCGTAACGGTGGTCAGATCGGACCGGGCACACGCTCGAGCGGGCCTCAGCTCCCCTTCACGCCGCGCACCATGCTCTCAATGGCATCCCACATGGCAGGTTCCACCGCTTCCAACTGGCTGAACTGACCGGCTCCCTTCAGCCACTCTCCCCCATCGATGGTCACTACCTCCCCGTTCACGTAGCCGCTGAAGGGGGAAACCAGATAAGCGGCGAGATCCGCCAGTTCGTGATGCTCACCCATGCGCTGCAACGGGACCCGCTTGGCCAGGCTGAAACGCTCCATCAATTCGCCCGGTAGCAAACGGTCCCACGCGCCCTTGGTGGGGAACGGCCCTGGAGCGATCGCGTTACTACGGATGCCATATTTCGCCCATTCCACGGCCAATGAACGGGTCATGGCCAGCACTCCGGCCTTGGCACAGGCGCTCGGCACCACGTAACCGCTCCCGGTCCAGGCATAGGTGGTGGTGATGTTCAGAACGGCCTTGTTCGTTTCGCCCTTGGCGATCCAGTGCTTCCCGAAGGCCAGAGTGCAGTTCACGGAGCCCATGAGCACAATGTCGATGATCACCTCGAAAGCCTTACTGCTCAAGCGTTCCGTGGGGCTGATGAAATTGCCGGCGGCATTGTTCACCAGAGCATCCACCTTACCGAAACGCTCCACACACCGCTGCACCAGCTGTTCCACTTCGAGGTACTTGCGCACATCGCAAGCCACGGCCAGCACGGCTCCACCCGTTTCGGCAGCAAGATCGGCCGCTGCCTTGTCCAGCACTTCCTGTTTCCGGCTGGTGATCACCACCGAGGCACCCAGCCTGAGGAAGCACTTCGCCATGCTTCGTCCCAGTCCCGTACCACCACCGGTCACCACGATCACGTGGTCTTTCAGCGCATCCTCGCGCAACATGCTCTTGGGTTCGGCGGTCATGGTTCAGGGGGCATTGGAACGCTTTACCGGCGCGATGTCCGGAGCGTTGCTTGGTGCATTGGAAGGTTGAACAGGTGGAGGAATGGACGGAACGGTCGGTGCGACGACCTCCGGACAGTTGGTGGTCAAAAGGTCTTGGACCTCGTAGCCGAACAGGTCGGTGAACCCTTGTTCGAGGGCGGTCCGGAAGGCCGCACAAGCGCCTGCCTTGTCTCCGCTCTCCAGCTTGATCACGCCCAGGTTGCGATACACCTAGGGGTTGGAGGACCGTTTCCGGGCCGCCAGAGCGATGTTATCAAGGGCTTTTTCACGGTCACCCAGCTTGTACAAGCTCCAGCCGCGATTGTTGAAGGCATAGCTGTAGTTCGGGTTCAACTTGATGGCCCGATCGAAATCCTTTACCGCAAGGGCATGCTTGTCGAAAGCCGCGTAGAGATGGAATCCACGGCTGTTCCAGATCACCGGATCGCGTGGAGCCATTGCCAGTGCTTGATCGTACGCCAACCTCGCGCTCACCGTATCACCGAGCAAGGCCTGACATTCTCCCCTCACCCGCGCTGTCCGGGCCTTGTCCAACTCACCTCCCATGGCCTCAGCCGCGTCAACGTCCTTCAACGCTTCGCTATAGTTGTGCTTTCGCTGATGCAACAGGGCCAGCTGGAACCGTGCCTCGGCGGTAGGCGCGCGTTCCAGTACCTGTTGCAAATGAACGATGGCACTGTCCGTATGCCCGACACCCTGTTCCGCCAGGGCCAGTTGGTACAGTCCTTCGACCGAGGTCGGGAACAGAGCCCTGGCCGTTCGTGCATCCGCCAAGGCCTTGGCATGCTCGCCGATGCGGTTGTAGCCATCGGCCCTTAGCACGTAGAAACGGGGTTCGGCGGCACTTCCGGCGAGGTGATCGTTGCATAGCGCAATGGCCTTGTATGGCTTTCCGGCATCCAAGAGCGAACGCGCTTTCAATTCCTTCTTGGAGGGCTGATCCTGGGCCTGGACCGTGAACGCAAGGAGGAGTGAAAAACTGAGCAACAGGCGGCGCATGGAGGCGAAGTTATCCTGCAGCGGTGCTTGCCCCTTTAACTTTGACGGGATATGCGGCTGGAATACCCTGCGAAAGTGTTGTTGGCTTGGGGCGAGGCGATCTCGGGGCATCGAGATCTGCGCGACTGGCTGATCAAGAATGGCTACCCGGAGCTCGGCATTTTCACCTTCGCCTTGCTCAATAAGCCCGATGCCCGGAAGTGGCTCATGGAGAACGGCCATCCGCACCTCATGGCGGTGATCACGGGTGTGGAGGGTGATGAAGAGGCGCTGGCCTGGCTGGACCGCAACGGCATGCACGTATTGAACCAGCTGGCGCTGACAGGCGACGGTGAAGAGGATGCGTTCCGTTGGCTAATGGAGAATGGACACAAGGAGCTGGCCGTGATCGGGAAGAAGATCCACAAGGTGAAGACCGATCTGGACGAACAGTACAGCGATCCGCACAAGTACCCTCAGGCCTGAGCTCGTTCCGCCAGAAGCCTGCGGTACGTGCCCACCAGCTGCCCGAACAGCACGATATCGATGAGCGTGTGGGCGATCATGGGCGCCAGCAGTCCGTAGTTGTGCGCGAGCGAACCCAACATCGTCATGGCCGTGGTCATGAACAAGCCGTAGATCATCATGCGCCGGTCACGCGGATCCAAGTAACCGTGGATGGCCACGAACAGCACCGCCGTGAAGAGCGCACCCAGCCAATGTTGGAGCGCGCCACGGAAGAAGAGCTCCTCTCCCACCCCCGCGCACACCGACAGGAACAACCGGTCGGTCAGTCTGCCGACACGGGGGCCGAGTCGCTCAGCGAACTGAGCATCCAGGTCCCGCATGAACGGTCTGCGGATGATGGCGCGCGCACCGAAGCCGATGATCAGTCCTGTGGCCACACCCAGCCCGACCTGCATAAGCATATCCCCTCTGCCGAACAGGACAGTCCAGAGGTCGCGCTGTTGCACCAGCGTGACCAAGGCGACGCCACCAGCACCGAACACCAACAATGTCAGACCACCGAGCAGGAACACCATCCAGCGGTGGAAGCCCGGAACGGCAGGCTCAGGAACGACCGTCATCCCCCTCCTCCATGTCATCGTCACCACCAGCACCCAACATGGCCTGGAACAGGTCGCTGAAGGTCACCTTCTCCTGCAAAGTGCTGCGGCCGATGCGGCTGTGCTCGGCGAGCCCGTGCAACACGAACTCCGCCCACAGCAACCGTTCCTCAGCATCGAGGTAGGCATGACGCTCCTCCACGAGCTCCATCAAGCCAGGAATGGTGGCCAGGCTCTTCGCATGGACCTTGTCGGTGGCGTCGCTCATCAGGTCGCACGAGCTTCCGTCGAAGTAGGCGATGACGCCTGCATAGGGATCGGGCCGGGCCTTTTGCTTGCGGGCCTTCACCGGGTCTGGGAACAACTCACTGAACACGTTGCGGATCGCGAGGCTCAAGAGGTGATGCGCGACCTTCTCGGGTCCTTCCTGTTCACCTTCGTAGACCAGTTCGATCTTGCCAGTGATCGCAGGTACCACGGCCTGCAGGTCTCCGATGCGGGCCACGGTGCGTTCTTCGCCGTTCTTCAGCGCACGCAGCTCAGCAGCGCTGATCACGCTCTCCAAGGCGCTGATGGTAAGGCGCGCACTGACCCCGCTCTTGCGATCCACGAACTCGCTCTCCCGTGCCTCCAAGGCAATGCGCTCCACCAGCACACGGATCAGGTCCGGCACACGCACCCGGGTGGCCTGCTCCTTGGGTGAGCGTAGTTCCTGCGCGGTGATCTTCATGCCCATCTCGATGGTGGGCGGATAGTGCGTGAGGATCTGGCTCTGGATGCGGTCCTTCAGCGGTGTGATGATGGCGCCCCGATTGGTGTAGTCCTCGGGATTGGCGGTGAAAACGAACTGGATGTCCAGCGGCAGACGCAGCTTGAAGCCACGGATCTGCACGTCACCTTCCTGGAGGATGTTGAACAGCGCCACCTGGATCCGCGGCTGCAGGTCGGGCAGCTCGTTGATCACGAAGATGCCGCGGTGGCTGCGGGGGATCAGGCCGAAGTGGATCACGCGTTCGTCGCTGTAATCGAGCTTCAGGTTCGCGGCCTTGATGGGATCGCTGTCGCCGATGAGGTCGGCCACCGTGACATCGGGCGTGGCGAGCTTCTCGGTATACCGCTGATCGCGGTGCACCCAAGCGATGGGCGTGCGGTCGCCGTGGATGGCGATCTGCTCCTTCGCGAAGCGCGAGATCGGTGCCAGGGGATCGTCGTTGATCTCGCTGCCTTCGATCACAGGCATCCACTCATCGAGCAGTTGCACAAGCGAACGTGCCATGCGCGTCTTGGCCTGACCACGAAGTCCAAGGAGATTGATGCTGTGTCCGGCTAGGATGGCGCGTTCCAGCGCGGGCACGACCGTGTGCTCGTAGCCGTGGATGCCTTCGAACAAGGGCTGCTTCGCGCGGATGCGGGCGATGAGGTTGGCGCGTAGCTCCTCCTTCACGGAGCGCGATCCATAGCCGCTCTTCTTGAGGTCGCCGAGGGTAGGGGGAAAGGACATGTTGGGGCGGGAAGTTTCCCGCCCGAATGGCGGGGCTGAAGGGAAATAGCTAGGAAGCCTTACGGTTGCTTGGGTGATCGCGGAACACCATGTCCGCGAGGCCTTGGAGGCCGGTATAGAACGCGCGGCCCTGGTTGGCCTCGGTGAACTTCTCGATGAAGCGCTGGAGGTAAGTGTCCTGGGCGATCATGAAGGTGGTGATGGGAATGCCGGCCGTGCGTGCACGCACCGCCGCGTCCAGCGTCCGTGCCACGATGAAGTCATCAAGCCCGAAGCTGTTCATGTAGTACTCGCCGTCGCGCTTGATGCAACTGGGCTT
>JADZGG010000073.1 GCA_020854015.1 Flavobacteriales bacterium | reverse complement strand
TTGCTGAACCGCTGCACGAACGGGGTGAAGTGTTCGGAAGAGGAGCACCAGCTGAACCGCCGGACGGAGTTCATCATCGTGAAGATGTAAGGGCGGAACCGTAGGTCCATCGGGCACTTCAGCGCGGCAAGCCCCCTTTGGGCCGACCGGTGTGGGATCGGGAGCGGTCGAGGGTTTGGGACGGATCGGTATTCGATCTATCTTCGCGCCCCCTTCTGAAGAGATGGGGACCAAAAACCTTTTAGGGACCGTGGCTTCAACGACCCATACCACCACGATGGCCAATGCGGCCACCGTACAGAAAGAATGGCTCCTGGTGGACGCCGAGAACGAGGTGCTGGGCCGCTTGGCGAGCAAGATCGCCATGCTGGTACGCGGCAAGCATAAACCCACATTCACGGCGCACGTGGACACTGGTGACCACGTGGTGGTGATCAATGCTGAGAAGGTGCGCCTGACCGGCAGCAAGTGGGAGGATAAGGAGTACCAGCGCTACAGCGGTCACCCCGGTGGTCGTACTGTGGAGATCGCCAAGGAACTGAAGCACCGCAAGCCGCACGCCATGGTGGAGATCGCCGTGAAAGGCATGCTCCCCAAGACCCGTCTTGGCGCCGCCCAGTTCAGCAACCTGCATGTGTTCGTCGGCGGAGAGCACAAGCATGGCCCCCAGAATCCCCGCAAGATCGACCTGAACAGCATCAAGTAAGATGGAGCCCATCAACAGCCTCGGCCGCCGCAAAGCAGCGATCGCCCGTGTGATCCTCACCGAGGGCACTGGCGAGATCACCGTGAACGGTGTGGTCGGACAGGAGTATTTCCCCATCACCCTGCAGCAGTTCAAGCTGCAGCAGCCTTTCAAGCTCACCAGCACGGAAGGCAAGTTCGACGTGTCGGCGACCGTTGACGGTGGTGGCATCACGGGTCAGGTGGAAGCCGTGCGCTTGGGCATCGCCCGTGCACTGGTGAAGCTGGATCCCGCCCACAAGCCCTCCCTCAAGGCCGAGGAGCTCATGACGCGCGACCCGCGTACCGTGGAGCGGAAGAAATTCGGACGCAAGAAAGCGCGCAAGCGCTACCAGTTCAGCAAGCGCTAAACCCTGCGCTTGTTGGGGTCCTCCCAAGCCCGACCCATCACCTGTTCATGGTGTTCGTGTCGGAGAAGGGAAGGGTTCAGCATCCAATCCGGACGGACTTCGGCCCTTGGCCGAGCTACCACCCGGATGCCTGCAAAACGGGAAACAGGAACGTGAACAACAACAGAAATGGCTCGTATTGAATTCAAGCAGTTGCTCGAGGCCGGAGTGCACTTCGGTCACCTCAAGCGTAAGTGGAACCCCAACATGGCCCCGTACATCTTCGGGGAGAAGAAGGGCATCCACATCATCGATCTGAACAAGACCGCCGCAAAGCTCGACGAGGCTTCCGCAGCGATGAAGCAGATCGCCCGCAGCGGGAAAAAGGTCCTGTTCGTGGCCACCAAGAAGCAGGCGAAGGACATCGTTGCCGACAAGGTGAAGCCCACCGGCATGCCGTTCGTTACGGAGCGTTGGAGCGGTGGTATGCTCACCAACTTCGGCACCATCCGTCGCGCCATCAAGAAGATGGCTTCCATCGATCGCATGAAGACCGACGGCACCTTCGATCACATCAGCAAGCGCGAACGCCTGCAGATCATGCGTCAGCGTGACAAGATGGAGAAGAACCTGGGTTCCATCGCAGACCTCACTCGTCTGCCCAGCGCGTTGTTCATCGTGGACATCGTGAAGGAGCATATCGCCGTGGCCGAGGCCCGCAAGTTGGGCATCCCTACGTTCGCCATGGTGGACACCAACAGCGATCCTTCGCTCGTTGACTTCCCGATCCCCGCCAACGATGACGCCACCAAGAGCATCGAGCTCATCGTGGACCTGATGATCGCTTCCCTGAACGAAGGTCTTGAGGAGCGCAAGAGCGACAAGGAACGCGGTGAGGCCGTGCCCGTGGAAGGCGAGGAGACCGAAAGCGCTGAGGAAGGCGTCGAGGAAGCAGGCACGACCGAGCCCAAGTAAGCTCCCGTTCGTACATTTTTTCATTCGCTCGGATCGATCACGATCGACCTACAACCCTATAAAGCATGAGCACCATGGCCATTACCGCCGCTGATGTGAACAAGCTGCGCCAGATCACTGGCGCAGGTATGATGGACTGCAAAAAAGCCCTCACCGAGGCCAACGGCGATTTCGATGCCGCCATCGACTTCCTGCGCAAGCAGGGACAGAAGGTGGCCGCCAAGCGCGCCGACCGTGACGCTTCCGAAGGACTGGTGATCGCCATGACCTCCGCTGATGCGACCCGTGGCGTGTTGGTCTGCACCAACTGCGAGACCGACTTCGTGGCGAAGAACGCCGACTTCCTGGCCATGGCCGAGCGCATCGCCGGCATCGCACTGGAGAAGAACCTCGACAGCATCGATGCCCTGAAGAGCGCTGCCTATGACAGCAATGGCCTCAGCGTTGCCGAGAAGCTCATCGAGCAGACCGGTGTGATCGGCGAGAAGATCGATGTGAGCGCCTGCCACGCCCTGACCGCCGGTTTCGTTTACGCTTACAACCACCCCGGCAACAAAGTGGCCAGCCTCGTTGGCCTCAGCAAGGCCGGCTTCGAAGGGGTTGCCAAGGACGTCGCCATGCAAGTGGCCGCCATGGGTCCCATCGCGCTGGACAAGAGCTCGACCCCCCAAAGCGTGATCGATAAGGAACTGGAGATCGGTAAGGAACTCGCCATCCAGGAGGGCAAGCCCGCTGACATGGCCGAGAAGATCGCCGTTGGCCGTCTGAACAAGTTCTTCAAGGAGAGCACGCTGCTCGCTCAGGAGTTCATCAAGGACAACAAGCTCAGCGTGGAGCAGTACGTGAAGAACGCCGACAAGGACCTCGCGGTCACTGGCTTCAAGCGCCACTCGCTTACCGTCTGATCAACGAAGCCTCTTCCAGAACAGCCCCGGACACCCCGGGGCTGTTCGTTTTTCGGTGCTCGCTCATTTCGTCATCGCGTGGTCGGTCGCTTTTCCCTTCCTTTGGCCTCCGATCGTCGCATCCCGCGACCCCTCCTGATGGCAGCCACGAACGGAACCCCACCCTCCTACAAGCGCGTCCTCCTCAAGCTCAGCGGCGAAAGCCTCATGGGCGACAAGGAGTATGGCATCGACGATAAGATGCTGAACGCCTACGCCGACGAGATCATCGCTGTTTCGAAGAGCGGTGTACAACTGGCCATTGTGATCGGTGGTGGCAACATCTACCGCGGGAGCCAAGCGGCCGCCAATGGGTTCGATCGCGTGCAAGGCGACCACATGGGCATGCTGGCCACCATGATCAACAGCCTGGCGTTGCAGAGCGCCTTGGAGGCCAAAGGACAGAGCACCCGCCTGCAGAGCGCCATCAAGATGGAGCAGATCGCTGAGCCCTTCATCCGTCGACGCGCCGTCCGCCATTTGGAGAAGGGCCGCATCGTGATCTTCGGTTCCGGTACGGGTAACCCGTACTTCACCACGGACACGGCCGCCAGCCTGCGCGCCATCGAGATAGAGGCTGACGTTATCCTGAAAGGCACTC
>JADZGG010000072.1 GCA_020854015.1 Flavobacteriales bacterium | reverse complement strand
GAGAACAGCGGCGAGGGCGGCATGATGCAACGAAGTCCCGTCTTCATCCCATTGAGCGCCGCACAACGGGTGTTCAACGCACAGCGCGACGTGGACGAGATCATGTTCAGCTTCAGCGACGCCAGCATAGTTGGGGCACAGATGGCCCAGGAGCGGGCGCTGCACACCATCGCCAGGCGCCACAACTTCGACCCGACGGACGACCGCGCCATCTGGCTCCAGAACAACGTGGCCAACGTCTCCACCTTCAACAACATCTTCAACGGCATCACGGCCTTTCTCTGGTTCGTAGGCATCGGCAGTCTGATCGCGGGCATCGTGGGCATCGGCAACATCATGCTGATCGTGGTGAAGGACCGCACGCGGGAGATCGGTGTGCGCAAGGCGCTCGGCGCCACACCTGGCGATGTGGTCGGCCAGATCCTGATGGAAGCCATTTTCGTAACGGCCCTCTTCGGATACCTCGGTCTGGCCATGGGGGTCGGCCTTCTGGAGCTTCTTGCCAGCGCGATCCCCGGCAGTGAGTTCTTCCGCGACCCCACCATAGACTTCAGCGTGGCCCTTCGTGCGTTGCTCGCCTTGCTCGTGGCAGGCGCAATCGCCGGATTCATCCCAGCGCGCCGAGCAGCTGCCATCCGTCCCATTGAAGCGCTACGCGACGAATAAGCCATGTTCGACAGCGACCGTTGGAACGAGATCATGATGACGTTGCGGAGGAACAAGCTCCGCAGCTTCCTCACCATGTTCGGTGTGGGCTGGGGCATCTTCATGCTTGTGGTGATGTTGGGCATGGGCAACGGCCTGAAGAACGCGGTGCTCGGTGGGTTCGAAGGCTTCGCCACCAACAGCTGCTTCATCTGGACCATGCCCACCACCAAGCCCTACGAAGGGTTCCAGCGGGGAAGGCGCTTCAATTTCGACAACGAGGACATCCGCCTCATCCGTGACAACGTGCAGGGCATCGAGGTCTGTTCACCGCAACTGCAACTGGGTGGTTGGCAGGGCGGTAACAACGTGAACTACAAGAACAAGACCTCAGCCTTCTCGATCTACGGTGCGGAACCGGAGGTGCTCATGGTAGAGGCCGTGCGCATCACTCGTGGACGTTTCCTGAACCGTCAGGACCTGCTCGAAGAGCGCAAGATCTGCGTGATCGGCAAGCAGGTGATCGAACAGCTCTTCGGCAAGGAGGATGCCATGGGCAAATACATCCGCATCAACGGCGTGTACTTCCAGGTGGTCGGGATCACCGAGCGGAAGAGCAGCGCCGAGATGGGCGACAATCCGGACGCGAAGATCTATGTGCCGTTCACCACCTTTCAGAAGGCCTTCAACAGCCTGAACGAAGTGCATTGGTTCAGTATCGTGGCCAAGCCAGGAGAGGATGTGGCGCGCATCGAGAAGGACATCAAGCGGATCATGGCCCGCAAGCACAAGGTGGACCCCACGGACGACAACGCCTTCGGTAGCTGGAACATGCAGGAGATGTACACCATGATGAGCGGCCTCTTCATCGGCATCTCCGGTCTCAGCTGGTTCGTGGGTATCCTGTCGTTGATCGCAGGAGTGATAGGCATCGGCAACATCATGCTTGTGAGCATCAAGGAACGCACGAAGGAGATCGGCATCCGTCGCAGCATCGGTGCCACGCCCGCGAACATCACCGGGCAGATCGTGCAGGAGGCGCTCACCCTCATCCTCATCGCCGGATACTTCGGATTGCTTGTCGGCGTGGGCGTGCTCGAACTGGTCCGTCACTTCGCAGGCGATGCCGACTTCTTCAAGAACCCCGGCGTCGATATCACCGTAGCGCTCGTTGCCTTCGCCGTTCTGATCATCAGTGGCCTCCTCGCTGGCCTTCTTCCCGCCCGCCGAGCCCTCGCCATCAATGCCGTTGACGCTTTAAGAGCAGAGTAAGGGCAGACACCTCGCCCCAACAGACCAACCCATGAAACGCATCCTTAAGTACCTCCTGTTCGCCGGTCTCGCCGTCCTCTTCGTTTGGACCATGTACTTCCTCTATGAGAAGAGCGCAAGCAAGCCGGACGTGTTCTCGACCGAGCATGCTAAGAAGAACAACGTGGTGAAGAAGACCGTGGCCAACGGCAAGATCGTTCCCCGAAAAGAGATCCTGATCAAGCCCGTGGTCAGCGGCATCATCCGCGAGCTGATGGTGGAGGCCGGACAGCAGGTGAAGAAGGGCGATGCCCTGGCCCGCATCCAGATCGTACCCGACATGCTCTCTTTGAGCAGCGCGGAGAACAGGGTGCGGAGCGCCGAGATCACCGTGCAGAACGCACAGCTCAACTACGACCGCAACAAGCCGCTGGTGGACAAGGGCGTGATCAGCGCCGCCGAGATGCAGACCTATGACGTGTCCTTGAAGAACGCGAAGCAGGAGCTGGACGCCGCACAGGAGTCGCTCCAGGTGGTGCGCGATGGCATCAGCCGCACAAGCGCAGGCAATACGGTGGTCCGCAGCACCATCGACGGCATGGTGCTGGACGTGCCCGTGAAGGAGGGCAACAGCGTGATCGAGCGCAACAACTTCAACGAGGGCACCACCATTGCCAGCATCGCCGACATGAACGACCTGATCTTCCAAGGCAAGGTGGATGAGAGCGAGGTGGGCAAGGTGAAGCTCGGCATGCCCGTGGTGCTCACCGTGGGAGCGATCGAGAAAGCGCAATGGGATGCTGAACTGGAGTACATCGCCCCGAAAGGCGTGGAGGAGAACGGTGCCATTCAATTCGAGATCCGCGCGGCCGTGAAGCTGAAGGAAGGCCAGCAGCTGCGAAGCGGCTACAGCGCCAATGCCGACATTGTTCTGGACCGTCGTGATAGCGTGCTCACTGTGGCTGAGAGCTTGGTGGAGTTCAACACCAAGGGCGACAGCGCCTATGTGCAGGTGAAGGACGGTGAGGTTTGGAAGAAGACCCACATCAAGACCGGGCTCAGCGACGGCATCAACCTGGAGGTGCTGAGCGGGATCGATGCGAAGACCGATCTGAAAGGCGCCAAGAAGGAGGATGATCCGGAAATGGAGATGAGCGTGGGCTCCGAATAGATCGGTCAACAGGCGCATTCCCATTCTTTTCGGTCCAACGTGGATCGGAAGGGCTCGCACGTCACATCCCGCCTCTATATTCGACCCGGATTTCCAAAGCAATGAGCAACACACGTCCCATTTCGGCCTTCATGGAGCGCCACTACCTGCATTTCAATGCAGCCGCGCTCATGGACGCCGCCAAGGCCTTCAAGGTGCATAAGACCGCCGGAGGCAAGATGATGGTGACCCTCGCGGGCGCCATGAGCACCGGTGAACTGGGAAAGATCCTGGCCGAGATGATCCGTCGTGGTCAGGTCGACATCATCAGCTGCACGGGCGCCAACCTGGAAGAGGACGTGATGAACCTAGTGGCCCACGACCACTACGAGCGCGTTCCCAACTACCGCGACCTTACCCCGGCCGAGGAGCGTTCCCTGCTGGACCGCGGCATGAACCGCGTGACCGACACCTGCATCCCCGAGCACGAGGCGTTCCGCCGCTTGGAGAAGCATGTTGTGGAACTGTGGAAGAGCGACCAGGGCAGCGGCAATCGGCGCTTCCCTCACCAGTACTTCTACGAGATGATCAACTCGGGCGTGCTGAAGCAGTACTACCAGATCGACCCGAAGGATAGCTGGATGGTGGCCGCTGCGGAACGCAACCTGCCCATCGTGGTACCCGGCTGGGAGGACAGCACCCTCGGCAACATCTTCGCGGCACACTGCCTGATCGGTGACTGTAACGTTACCATCATGAAGACCGGCATCGAGTACATGATGTTCCTGGCCGACTGGTACAAGAACAACTGCTCGGGCAAAGGCATCGGCTTCTTCCAGATCGGGGGAGGTATCGCCGGGGATTTCCCCATCTGTGTGGTGCCGATGATGCACCAGGACCTGCAGATGGACGGCATCCCCTTCTGGAGCTACTTCTGCCAGATCAGCGACAGCACCACCAGCTACGGAGGCTACAGCGGCGCCGTGCCCAATGAAAAGATCACGTGGGGCAAATTGGACATCGACACCCCGAAATTCATCATCGAAAGCGACGCCACCATCGTGGCACCGCTTATGTTCGCGTACATTCTTGACATGTAAGTCAGCCGCATCATGCAACGACTGATCCGCTCCTTCAACACGCTCACTGACGAGCTGCGCGATAAGCTGCAGGAACAATATCCTGATGGCATCGACAACACGCACATACGCACCATCGCCACGGCGAAGGGCGACAGCCTGCGCGTGATCGAGCTCCGCACCGCCGACGCCATCTACCTGATCAAGATCAGCGCCGAAAGCCGTGAGGAGATCGAACAATTCCTCGATCAGGACGACGGTCCCGCACCAGGGGCCGACGACATTGAGGGCGGCGACGAGCTCGAAGGTGCCGAAGGCGCCGATGATGAGGAAGAGGAGGACACCGACGCTCCCGATGAGGACGACGGCGACGATGAGGATGCCGGCGGCGGTGACGACGCAGGTGATGACGACGAGGACTGAGCTTCCAACACAACTGAATTGAGCGAACGCCGGCCGGGATCAACCGACCGGCGTTCATCTTTCCCGGAAGCCCGCTTTTCCACGCATGGAAGACCCGGCTATCTTCAAGCCATCGCCTTCATACCAGCCACGGCGAGCACCCATGCTGCAAGGGAAATTCCACATCGCCTTCGCCACCACGGACCTCAAACGCATCAAGGCCTTTTACGGAGGCCTGCTTGGCTGTCCCGAAGGACGCAGTGCCGAACATTGGGTGGACTATGACTTCTTCGGCAATCAGCTCACCAGCCAGGAAGTGCCCAAGCTGATCAAGACCGCACGCATCTACAACCCGCAGAGCAATATCCCCAGCGACCACTGGGGCATCGTGCTGGCCATGGAGGACTGGGAGAAGCTCCGCGACAAGTTCAAGAAGATCGGCGTCACCTTCTTCATCGATCCGCACGTGGTGATGAAGGGACAAGTGGGTGAACAGAAGAGCCTCTTCATCGAGGATCCGGACGGCCACGCCATCGAGTTCAAGGCCTTCGAGAAGGCGAGCAACCTGTTCAAGAAGACCTGATCATGACGGCAGCTCGATCCGATCGGTGCTTCTTCCGTGGCACCGGTTGCAGGCCCCATCTCGAATGGCCTCGCTCATGAAAGCGGTGTCGCCGTTGGCGTTGATCACGGCGGCAAAGAGCCCATTCCCGAAGGCCACGTCCTGGGAGGTATAGATATTGCCGTTCTGGTCGCCTTCCAACTGGAGCTTAAGCGAGCCCTTGCCCAGCGGAGCGGTGAACAGCCGGAACTGCGCGGCGGCCGAAGGGTGATCCCCGTTGGGATCGTAGACTGTTCCACCGATCGTCCAGCACCCTTCTCCTTCCCCGTCGGGCAGATGACAGCTCTGGCAATCGGCACCGGCGTTGTGACTATCCCGACCCGCGCTGCTGGAACCACCATCTTCACACTTGCCGTGCTTACAGGAAGGCACGATCGTAAGTATGAATGTGACGACAACACCAAGCATCGCACGGAACCGAAGTGATGTGGTCATGCACCGAAGCTAGCCCCTTGTTCCGGGGCCAGGGGTGAGCATGATCACCAACCGGACGAATATGGTGATGGGTCAGTACTCGCGCGTGGCGAACAGGGCACCGTCGCTATCGTAGGCCTCACCGCTGGCGAGCGTTCCTGCATCGTACGAAAGGCGACCACGCAAAGCGCCGTTGCTCGCGAAGAACTCCCAGGTTCCGCAGCGATGTCCGCGGTCGAAGCAGGCTTGCACGAGCATGATGCCTTGCTCATCATAGACCTTCCACAGCCCATCGCGCTGGCCGTTGAGGTACTCGCAGGAACTGTTTAGCTGGCCCGAGGCGTGGTAGTTGAACACGTACTCGCGGCCTTCCACCACGTAGCGCGTGGACTTGATACGGCCGTTGGCGAAATGCTCCTGCCGAAGCCCTGTCTGGGCCATGGTCGTCGCGGCGAGCACAAGCAGCAAGGTGAGCATCAAGTTCCTCATGATCAAGGTGTTGTTACCTGTTCAACGCATCGAAGATAGGAAGAGTTCACCCGGATCTAACATTAAGTTAACATGGCGGTCGAACCGGCCGGTGTGGACAAGCCGCCTATTTTCGTCGGCCTGCGCGAGGGCGCGGCGCACGATGGTCTTCAGCTCACCGGTCTTCCTGTTCCTTTTTCTGCCGCTTGTGCTGTTGGCCACCTTTCTGGCGGGCGGGCTGAAGGCGCGGAACACCGTGCTGTTGGTCGCGAGCCTGTTGTTCTACACCTGGGGCGAAGGCACCTACCTGGTGTTGATGCTGTCCGTTACACTGGTGAACTACCTGTGCGGTCTGGCGGTGGGGCGCTTCCAGGACCGAAGGCTGTGGCTCACGCTGGCGGTAGTGGCGAACATCGGCACGCTGGTCTGGTTCAAATACGCCAACTTCCTGGTGGACAGCCTCGATCCGTTGCTGCAACTGCTGGGTCTACCGGTGCTTGTGCTGGACCCCGTGCACCTGCCCATCGGCATCTCCTTCTTCATCTTCCACGGCCTCTCCTATGTGATCGACGTGTACCGCGGTGATGCCAAGGCGCAGGCGAACCCCAACCTGGTGACCCTCTACATCACCTTCTTCCCGCAGCTGATCGCCGGACCCATCCTCCGCTACCACGACATCGCCGATCAGCTCACCGACCGCACCACGGACATCGCGCGTTTCGCCAGCGGAATCCGGCGCTTCGTTATCGGCCTGGCCAAGAAAGTGCTGATCGCCGACCAGGTGGCCCGCATCGCCGACGGGATCTTCGAAGCCGACCCCGACACACTTCCGCCAAGCGTGGCCTGGCTAGGGCTGGTGGCCTATGCCATGCAGATCTACTTCGACTTCAGCGGCTATTCGGACATGGCCATCGGCCTGGGCCGCATGTTCGGCTTCGAGTTCATGGAGAACTTCCGGAGGCCCTACATCTCACGTTCCATTCGCGAATTCTGGCAGCGCTGGCACATCAGCCTGAGCACTTGGTTCCGCGACTACCTCTACATACCGTTGGGCGGCAACCGCCTTGGTGCCGGTCGCACCTATGTCAACCTCTTCGCTGTGTTCCTGCTTACCGGACTGTGGCACGGCGCCAGCTGGAACTTCGTGGTCTGGGGACTTATCCACGGGTTCTTCCTGGTGTTCGAACGCATGGGCCTGGGACGTGCGCTCGACCGACTGCCCGCAGCACTTTCCAACGCGTATGCGGTTTTCGTCGTGCTCCTTGCCTGGGTCTTTTTCCGGGAGACGGACATCACTGCGGCGTGGCACTTTACGCTCAGCCTATTCGGGGGGGTGAACGGCGATCCTGTATTGCATCACGCTTCCCTCTACCTCTCACACACCACCCTCATCGCTTTGGGGATCGCCGTGCTCGGTGCGTTGGATGTCCACACCCGCATTGCTGGGGTGTTGAAGCTGGCACCTGAGGGCAAGCAGCTGCCTGGCGGGTGGCGTGGTGGCCTTGAAGTGGCCGGCCTTGGTGTGTTGATGCTGCTCGTAGGTATGCATATCGCGAGCACCACCTTCAGTCCGTTCATCTATTTCCGATTCTGAAGATGAACCTCACCACACGCACCTGGCTGCCGGTCCT
>JADZGG010000071.1 GCA_020854015.1 Flavobacteriales bacterium | reverse complement strand
TTGGTCTTCGAGATCGCCTTCGAGGGCATCAGCGCCAGCGGTCGCCACAAGAGCGGTGTCGCCGTTCGCTTCCCGCGTATTGTGCGTTGGCGAAGGGACAAGAAGCCCTCAGATGCGAACACGCTGGCTGATCTGAAAATGCTGGTCGGACCATGAGGCAAGGTCCGAGGCTTCCCTCCAAGGGATCGATGCGGCGTGTCGACCCGATAAGCACGGTCCTAGGCCCCTGGTTCGCAGCCCAAGGCTGGAAGGTACAACCCTTCCAACGTGAGGTCTGGACGCACATGGCCGCAGGGCATAGCGGATTGTTGAACGCGCCCACCGGTTCGGGCAAGACCTACGCTGTCTGGGGTGGCGTGGTGAACGCCGAACGAACACATCCACTGAAGGCCAGCGGACTGCGGGCCATCTGGATCACTCCGCTCCGCGCCTTGGCTGGCGAGATCGCGGAAAGCGCCCAGCGCATGTGTGACGGTGTCGGGCTTGATTGGAAGGTCGGCGTCCGGACCGGAGACACGAGCACCAAGGAACGCGCATCCCAGAAGAAAAGCCTTCCGCAATTGCTGGTGACCACGCCCGAAAGCCTCCATGTGCTCCTGGCCACCAAGGGCTACGCGGAGCAATTCAAGCAGCTGGACTGGTTCGTTGCAGATGAATGGCATGAACTGCTGGGCAACAAGCGTGGCGTACAGGTGGAGCTGGCCTTGAGCCGACTGAAATCCCTGCGACCGGACCTGAGGATCTGGGGCATCAGCGCCACGATCGGGAACCTCGAGGAAGCGATGACCGTCCTGCATGGCCCAGACCTCGTCGGTGATTCCCTGAGCGTTGACCTTTCTGGTCGAAATGCTCCTGTACTGGTGCGAAGCACCAACAAGAAACCCATCGAGGTCCGCAGCATCATCCCCGAGAAGGTCGAACACTACCCTTGGGCCGGGCATTTGGGCCTGAAGCTGGCACATCGGCTGTTGCCCATCATCGAGCAGAGCACAAGCTCGCTGATCTTCACCAACACTCGGGCACAGAGCGAGATCTGGTATCACCACTTGCTGGACATCGCACCTGAGCTGGCCGGCACCATCGCCTTGCATCACGGTTCCTTGGACCGAAAAGTGCGTGAATGGGTGGAACAGGCCCTGGACGCGGGCAAGCTGAAGGCCGTGGTGTGCACCAGCAGCCTCGACCTGGGCGTGGATTTCCGGCCGGTTGAGAGCGTGGTGCAGGTCGGAGGTCCGAAAGGCGTAGCGCGCTTCGTGCAGCGTGCCGGTCGCAGTGGGCACCGCCCCGATGCCACCAGCCGCATCTGGTTCCTGCCCACCCATGCTCTGGAACTGGTGGAGGCCGCAGCGCTCCGGCAAGCCGCTACGGAAGGCAGCATCGAAGCGCGCCAGCCCTTGTTCCGCTGCTTCGATGTGCTCGTGCAATACCTGGTGACCCTGGCCGTAAGCGACGGCTTCTCCCCTTCTGCCTTGTACAATGAAGTGCGTTCCACCTGGTGCTTCAAGGACATCACACCGGAGGAATGGGACTGGCTGCTCACCTTCATCACCAGCGGTGGCAGGAGCCTGCTGGCCTACGAGGAGTTCCGCAAGGCCGTAGTGGATGAGGACGGGCTGGTGCGCGTACATGACAAGCGTATCGCCCTGCGGCACAAGCTCAGTATCGGCACTATCGTGAGCGACAGCAGTTTTGCGGTGAAATTCGTCAGCGGTGGTCGTATCGGGACCGTCGAAGAGTGGTTCATCAACCAATTGAAGCCCGGTGACGTCTTCTGGTTCGCCGGCCGCTCTTTGGAGCTGGTGCGCGTGAAGGACTTGGTGGCGCAAGTACGTAAGAGCCGCGAGCAGAAAGGCAAGATCCCCAGTTGGCTGGGAGGAAGAATGCCCTTGACCAGCTACATGGCGAAGGTCTTGCGCGAGCAGTTGACCACCGACCGACCGGGCGTTGAGATGACCGCTGTGGCACCGATCCTGGAGCGACAGCGGGAGACCAGCATCGTGCCCGGCCCAGATGACCTGCTGATCGAGCGCTTCACCAGTCGGGAAGGACATCATATCGTGGTCTACCCCTTTGAAGGCCGCTTCGTGAACGAGGCCCTCGGCTCCCTCCTCGCGTTCCGCATGAGCCTACTGAAGCCCATCACCTTCAGCATCGCCATGAACGACTATGGTTTCGAGCTACTGAGCGACCAGCCCATTCCGATCGAAGAAGCTCTGGACAACGACCTCTTCAGCCCGCAGGACCTGTTGAGCGACCTGCAGCGGAGCATGAACGCAACCGAAATGGCCCGCCGGAAGTTCCGCGACATCGCCAGCATTGCAGGGCTCGTGTTCAAGGGCATGCCCGGGCGCCCCCTGAAGGAACGCCACATGCGTGCCAACAGCGGCCTCTTCTTCGATGTGTTCCGTGATCATGAACCGGAGCATCTCCTCTTGCGGCAGGCTTACGACGAGGCCTTCGATGTGCAAATGGAACTGCCAAGGCTGCGCGAAGCGCTCATCCGCATACAAGGACAACGGAAGGTTCTCAAGGACCCCGGCAAGTTCACGCCCTTCGCCTTCCCCATCATCGTGGACAGGCTGCGCGAGAAGCTGAGCAGCGAGCAGTTGGAGGACCGGATCCGGAAGATGACGGAGCGTTTGGAGAAGAACTGAGAGGTCCATCTCCGATCTACGCGATCCGCTAGCTGATGAAATAGGAACTTCGTCCACGCGTTCCAGCTCTGGTCGCCACCATGAACCGCACCTTTCGTTGGGCCCTCTTCCTTCTGACCATCTCGTTCATGGGCTGCGAGGAACGCAAGGTTACCGTCATCCCGTCCGTCTTCCGTTGGCGAAATGGCTACGGATTGGACAGGGATGAGCACCAGGCCATGGAGCGTAATGGGGTTCAACGCGTCTACTTCAAGCTGCTTGACATCGGCTGGAACCCCGCCAATGGGGCGCATCCGGTCTCTGCGGTGGACGTTCCGTACGAGTGGCGCGATTACTCGCGCGAACGTGGGCCTTGGACGGACAAGGTGGAGTTCGTGCCTTGCATCTATATCACCAACACCACCTTCGAGAAGCTTGACGCCACAGGCACAGAAGAACTCGTCCACAATCTGCTGCGCAAGCTGCGGATGGAGTGCCCAGTGAAGCTACATGGCGTCATGTTGGACTGCGACTGGACGCCTAGCACCAAGGACCGCTTCTTCCAGCTCACCAAGTCCATGAACGACAGCCTGACGGTGCCGGTGATCACGACCATCCGCTTGCATCAGTACGCCGATCCCGGCAAGACCGGCGTTCCACCCGCTGACCGAGGCATGCTGATGGTCTACAACGTAGGGCGCTTGCAGGATCGTAGCGACGTGAATTCGATCTTCGATAAGGTCACCGCAGCGCCCTACTTCGCCAATACCAAGCCCTATCCCCTTCCGCTCGACCTGGCGCTGCCTGCCTTTTCCTGGGGTGCCCAGTTCCGCAAGGGCCGCTTCCAAGGGATCCTTCACGAGGAACAAGTGGACGAAGCGCTGCGGCGCGGCCTACTGCACGACCCGAAGGATGGGTTGATGCAGGTGATCGTGGAGGACAACGAGAACCTGCCCGAGCTTCACCTGGGCGACGAGATCCGTATGGAACGGATCGCTCCCGAGCACATCACCGAGGCCGCCCAGCTTGCCCGGCATGCAGTGAACAGCGACACTGTGGCCATCGCTTTCTTCCAGGTCGGTGCGCGCTCCTATCAAGAGCTGGACAGCGTATTCGTGGCCGGGACCTATGGATCCTTCGGCGAAGCGCGTGGTTCCTCCTTGCAGGGCGAACACTTGTCCGCACCGCATGAGGAGGTGATCGATATGCCGGAGATCATAGCTGTGGATACCGTAGCAATGCCAGCCAAGCCATGAAGCGCATAGCTCTTCTTCTTCTCGCCGTTGCCGGTTCGCTGGTGTACGAACCTTTGAACGGCTGCGGCCCTGGCTTCATGAGCGAGGACTACCGTTTCTGGCTGCTGCAACCCGAAATCGCCGAGGCGCGCTCGCTCCACTCCTTCTATTTCACTACTGAACACCTGTCCGAGACGGACGATCAGGAATTGCAGGAGATCGGCCATCGGCTCAACCTTGTCGAATGGAAAGATGTGGTCGGCAATGAGGTTCCCGAGGAAGCGATCAGCACCATCCTGTATGGCACCGACCCCTCTGTGTTCTGGTTGAACGAAAAGGGACTTTTCGCCAGCAATGCCTTCCTGAAGCGGTTGACCGAACTGAAGGGTGGTTGGCCCGAGTTCATCCGCTACGCCAAGACCTGCGAACAACTGGCGAACCAAGGAGATCCGTGGGGCTTCGCGGAACATGATAGCATCGGCCTGAGTCATGCTTGGAGCGACGGCAATGCCTTGCTGAATCGTGTCGCTGATCCGGTCTTGAAGGCGCGTGTGGCCTATCAGCTCGTCCGCATCGCGCACTACGGCGGCCTACCCTTGAAGGATGCGCAGCAGGTTTACGATGCCCACTTGGCGCCCTTGCGCGACAAGACCTGGCTGGAGCCTTCTGCTGCCTTCTATCTCGCGAGCATGCAGCCGAACCCGGCGCGTGACCTGGCCTACGCCGATCTGCTGGATCGTGCGCTGGACAAGCGATCGCGGATGGTGAACTTGTTCGTGAGCGGTGAGGTCAGAACGTACCTGACGATGGCCACGAGCGATAAGCAACGCGCTTCCCTCCTCGTGATGCGCGACCTGCAACACCCCG
>JADZGG010000070.1 GCA_020854015.1 Flavobacteriales bacterium | reverse complement strand
GGTTGCTGACGCCGGATCTCACGGACATGGGCGCGGCGATCCGTCAATGGTCCGATGGAGAGGAAGGTGTTTCCGCTGCGGATGTTCGTAAAACCGACCTCGACTACCTCCACCAGGTGAAGCGCTTCATTTCGCGTGTGACCGTACACGCTGCGCCGAAGGACCAAGCCTTGATGCTTCTGTTGAACGGACACTTGAGCTTCATCAGTGGTGACCTCGATGAAGCGCGAACGCTCCTCAGCCAGGTCCAACGCTCGACGAACAGTTCCGCCATGGTACGCGCTCAAGCCCGCATGGACCTCATTCTCTGCGGTGTCATGGATTCGAAGCAGCTTACCAATGCTACCCGGAACGATGTCCTCGCCTTGGTGGAATTGGTCAACACCGCACCGGAACTACAACGTCGGCGGTCCGTGATACTGGATCAATTGCACCTCTACCTCGGAAAGAAGTTGATCGAGCGCGGCGAACTGGCGGAAGGAGCGTTCCTTTTGGCGCGTTCCGAACGGCTGTACGGCACTATCATGGGTTGGTGGGGTAAGAACGCGCGTATCGTGGTGTTCGAGAAGGCCACACCGGCGGACTATGACCGTATGATCGCTTTGCTCAACAAGACGAACAAGACACCCTTTGAACGCTACATCACCGCCACCGACGAACGACCGGCTGACTGGGAAACCACGGAGCAAGTGTTCAGGCGGACCGAACTCTCGCGCGAGAAGATGTTGGACTACAAGGCCACATGGTACCTGAGAGCGGACAGCCTGGAAGCTGCGGTCGCTGTTTTCCGCCTGATCCCGGACAGCTTCTGGCAGGAGTACCCGTATGCAATGTTCGCGGCGGATGACCCCTTCGTGGTGAACATCGAGGACCCGCACAACTACAACAAGGGGGACAGTGTCCGTTATACCAAACGCACCATCGTGGAACGCATGATCGCCTTGAAGCGCGAGGCGGAACAGAACCCGAGCAAGCGGGCATTGAACCATTATCTGCTTGGTAACGCCGCGTATAATATGAGTTGGCACGGTAAGTATTGGATCATGTCGCGTATCGGATGGAGCGTGTGGGAGATGAGCGACTGGCACGAACGGGAGATGAGCGGCCCAAGTGATGGAGATAAGGACTACTTCGGCTGTCAAAGGGCCCTGCATTATTATGGATCGGCCTTGAAAGAGGCCAGGGACCCCGTGTTGAAAGCCCTGGCCTGTCGCATGGCATGGGAATGCCAGAAGAACTTGTGGTCCTTCGCGGGAGAAGAAGGTATGGACGAGGCAGAGAACCCCTACGTAGAGTTCTTGGATGACGAGAAGAGCAAGGAGAACTACGACGCCATTCAGGACTGCTCCGGTTATGCGGCCTTCGTGGCCCGGTTCCGGTGATCACGCCCATCCGTTCGGCCGAAGTGCTTGCCCTGCCCGGGCCCACTGCCCTACCTTGGGCTCATGCTCACTGCGGAGGTCGATGTGGTCGGGGAGAAGCTGTTGATGAGCCCCTACAAGGCGCTCTACTGGCCGCGGAAACGGTGGCTCATGGTGAGCGATGCGCACTTGGGCAAGGCGGCACATTTCCGGAAAGCCGGACTACCCCTGCCTGATGTGCACGATGACGTCTTACTGGACCGCCTCAGTTGGCTGATGAACGAGTATGGCGCAGAGCGCTTGGTGGTGCTTGGCGACCTCTTCCACAATGCCTACAACAGCAGCTGGGACCTCTTCACCCTCTGGATGCTCCGACAGCGCTTCGAAGTCCACTTGGTATTGGGGAACCACGACGTGCTCGCCGACCGCCGTTATCTGGACGCGGGGTTGAAGTTGCACGACGAGGTCCTGCTCGAAGGCCCCTTCGCCCTCGCCCATGAGCCCCGGTCGGTCAAGGACCACTACACGTTGAGCGGCCACGTCCATCCGGGTGGGGTGTTGAGCGGGCTAGGTAAACAGCATCTACGGCTGCCCTGCTTCTGGTTCGCTCCAGAACAAGCGGTGCTTCCCGCGTTCGGCACCGCCACTGGACTGTTCGTGATCGAACCAGCATCGACGGATCGCTGTTTCGCCGTCACCGAGCGCTCCGTGGTGGACGTTAGCGGCATCCATGGCGAGCAGCGCACGCAACGAGGCCACCGCCAATGAAAAAAGCCCCCCGCCGGGTGGCGAAGGGCTTTTCGGGATCTTGAACTGCTTACTTGGTCTCGCCTGCGGCTTCGGCACCAGCATCCTTGATGCTCGTGTGGCGGGCGAAACGCTTCTTGAACTTGTCGACGCGGCCGGCCGTATCGATCAACATCATCTTGCCCGTGTAGAACGGGTGCGATGTGTTGCTGATGTCCAGCTTGATGAGGGGGTACTCGTTCCCGTCCTCGTAAGTCACCGTATCCTTGGTGTTCGCACAGCTCTTGCCGAGGAACATGTTCTCATTGCTCATGTCCTTGAACACCACGGTGCGGTAGTTCTCGGGGTGAATGCCCTTTTTCATGTCTTGACGCTTTCGGGCCGCGAAGATAGATGATCCATTGAGAATTGAAAGCCTTCCAAGGCAATGATCCTGCCTTCAACTGCGTACCAAACAGCCGGAACCCCATCTTTGCGCGACTTGCACACGCTTCGCCTCCCCCTCTGCTTGGTCATCCTGCTCGCCCTATCGATGGGGTGCCGAAAGGACCTGCAGTTCACGGACGACGCAGGAGTGACCTTGGAATTCAGTGAGGACTCGGTGCTGTTCGACACCATTTTCACCACGGTCGGATCGGTCACCAAGCGCTTCGTGGCCCGCAACACCGGCGATAAGGCCGTGAAGGTCGATATCGCCTTGGAGGGCGGCAGCCCCTCCCCTTTCCGCATCAACGTGGACGGAGCCTCTGGCATCAGCTTCACCGATGTGGAGATCCTCGGGGGAGACAGCATTTTCATCTTCGTGGAAGCCAACCTGGGACCAGGGGGCGTCGACGACCCCTTCATCATCGAGGACCACATCCTGTTCAACACGAACGGCAACGAGCAGGAAGTGCTGCTGACCGCATGGGGGCAGGACGCTCACTTCTTTTACCCGGACGCTGGCGGTGGTGGTCTACCCCGCTACAGCATCATCGCTGGCAGGGATGACGACGGCAACGTGATCTGCGAAACGGTCACCTGGCCGAACGACAAGCCTTACGTGATCTACGGATACGGCGTTGTGGACTCGTGCAGCACCCTGATCATTGACCCGGGTGTTCGTGTTTACGTCCACGGGGGCGGGGGCCTCTGGATCTATCGTTTCGGACGTATCCAGGCCTTGGGCCAGCCGGACGACCGCATCACCTTCCAAGGCGACCGTTTGGAGACAGCGTACCAGGATGTACCTGGCCAATGGGAGCGCATCTGGGTGAACGACGGCGCAGCTGGTCAGGACAATGAGTTCCGCAACTGCGACATCCGGAACGCGCTGGTCGGTATCCAGTGCGAGAACTTCCCCTACTACCCCGATGCCGCCACCAGTGAGGCCAAGCTGATCCTCGACAAGGTGAGCGTCCGGGGCTGTTCCGCCGCCGGGCTGCTGAGCCGCAATTACCGCGTGACAGCCACCAACACCCTGTTCGCGGACTGTGGCCAGTACAGCGTGGCTCTGACCGGCGGTGGGCAGTACGACTTCAACTTCATCACCGTGGCGAACTACTGGAACGTGTCAGGGGCCATCCGCAACAGCCCAGCCTTCGTGATGACGAACACTTACGAGGACCTGATCAACAACGTGCTGCAGGTGCGAGAGATCTTCACGAGCTCGTTCCGCAACATGATCGTGGAGGGGAACAACACCAATGAGTTCCTCATCGAGCTGGAACCGGGGAACACGGCCGACTACACGTTCCGGAACTGCATCCTGCGGACCGATCAACAGACCAATGATGCGGCACACTTCCCGGACCAACTGACCATTTGGCGCAACCAAAGCCCTGGCTTTGCGGATGCGAGCGCCGCGGACTTCCACTTAGGCAGCGTCAACGCCTTCGCGGTGGACAAGGGCTTAGCAGGAACGGGCGTGTTCGAAGACCTGGACGGTGATGCCCGTGATGCGGCACCTGATCTGGGCTGCTACGAATTCACGCCTTAGCGCGACCCGTCACTTCAAGCCTAAGAGAAACCAGAGGGTATCCACGCCGTCTGCATACTCGCCAGGACCTGGGCATTGTGCGGCACCGAAAGGCACATGACCATGCCCGACCACGCACTGGATCTGCTCTGCCTGCGCCTCCAAAGACCGACCAACGACATTGATGTCATCGTAACGCTCGTAGTACACTGCAGCCACCGGACTGGCCAGGGCACTTTCCTCCTTGAAGACCACGAAGCCGTTCTCCAGAATGGGCACACGGTCCAGCATCCACAGGGCCCGGTTGTAATCGTAGTTGTTCGCGTACTTGTTGTGGTTCACGATGTCCTGCCAAGGGAAGATGGCGCCAAACACACGGTCCAGGTCGTAGTCGCGGGGCACGTAAAGCTTGGAGACGTTGCGGCAACCGAGACCGAAGTAGCGGAACAGGTCCTCGCCCAGATCCTTCAGCTCCGAGTCCGTCTCCGTTCCATCCAGTACCGCCACGCTCACCCTTCCCTTACGCACCAGTCTAGGCAGGTGGCCGAAGTAGTGCTCGAAATAGCGCGATGTGTTGGTGCTGCCC
>JADZGG010000069.1 GCA_020854015.1 Flavobacteriales bacterium | reverse complement strand
CTGCGTGGGGAAGTCGAACACCGACTCGCGCAGGTCGATCCGTTCCTTCTTCATGAACTGTACGTACTGGGTGCCGTCGGGCAGTTCGCGCGTGAAGCGGGAGATGATCTCGCGGGGCTTGTCGAAGATGGGGATGATGACGTTGAAGCCTGCGGTGAGCGTGGTGCGGTACTTACCGAAGCGCTCGATGACCATGGCTTCACTTTGCTGGATGATGCGCACGCCCTTCGCGATCGCGAAGGCCACGAAGAGGGCGAACAAGAGGAGTATGACGGTTCCGGCGGTCATGGTTTGAGGGGGTGGGTGAGGAGTTGTGTTGGTAAGGGTTCAGGTTCAAGACGGGTCGATGGCTTTCACGATGAGCGTGTTGCTTTCCACACGTACAACTTCAACCAGGTCGCCCACGCGCAAGGCACGGTCAGTGGTGCACTCTGCGCGCCAGTCATCACCGGCAGCGGAAACACGGCCCAGGCGCAGGCCCGATTCGAAGTCCTGGGTCACACGGCCACGCTGGCCCACCAGGGCGTCCATGTTCGTCTTCACTTCGCCGTCCTTCCACATGCGCTTCATCAGAACGGGACGAATGGTGAAGAACGCCAGGAGGGAGAACGCGCTGAACGCGAGGAGCTGGGCACCGGCACCGAGGCCAACGGCGGCCACTATGCTGCCGCCCAAGCAGCCGATCCCTAGGCACATGAGGAAGAATCCGGGCACGAAGATCTCCGCGATCATCAGTACCAAGGCCAGTCCGGCCCACCAATGCCATTGGAAAAAGTCCATATCGTCGTTGGTTTCTGGGGTGAAGATAGAAGGGTGGCCCGAGCGGGCAGGCGTTGAACAGGATGAGCGGTCGGTAGGCGTGATAAGGCTTGGCGCGGCAGTGCGGGTCCGTTCAGCTATTTTCGGCGGCCCATGCTTCAGAAGATCCTTGGCATGTTGCGGTCGCGGGACGGTCGCGACAGCATATTGACCTACGCCGCCGAAGGATTGGCGATGGTGGGCATGGTGCTGGCCTACAGGCTGGCGGCGAATGAAGGGCGGCACGATCTGGACCTGTATGTGGTGGTGCGTAGGACGGTGTCGTTCATTTTCCCTGTATTGCTGTTGGGTGCAGTGATCGGTATCACGCGCTTCGTGGCCATGAAGAGCCGACCTGAGGAGCAGCGCCGCTACCTGCTGGCTTCGCTGACCTGGGTGGTCCCTCTTTGCGTGCTTGCTTTCCTGATCGGCCTGGTGTTCGCAGAACAGTTGTCCTGGCTGGTCTTCGGTTCGGATCAGGAGCGCGATCTGGTCGCACCTCTCGCGCTGATGATCTCGAGCGTGAGCCTTTACGGGATCAGCTATGCCTTCCTTCGGGGCCAGCGCCATCTGGTGGCTGCCAATACGATCCAAGTGCTTGCTCTGGCGGTCGTGCCTTGCGTGAGCTTCCTGTTGTTCCCGGACCTGGTGACCGTCTGTTGGGCCACGGGCATCGGTTGGTTGGTGATCGCTGTATTCGCCTTGTTGCCCACCTTCATGCAACCCACCCCCGGTGGCCGTAGCCGGGAGCGAGGTGAGTTGCTTCGCTTCGGCCTGCCTCGTGTACCGGGCGATCTGGCGCTCGGGGCTTTGCTCACCGTACCGGTCTATGTGGTGGCCCGTACCCATGGTCTTTCAGCCAGTGGCGAAGTGGGCTTCGGTACGACCCTCTTGAATCTTGCGGCTGCCGTCTTCTCTCCGTTAGCGCTGGTATTGCTTCCTGCTTCAGCATCGCAACTAGCCTCCGGTGACCATGCCGGACTTTCGCTGCGCATCGGCCGGGTGACGTGGTTGACACTTGCAGCAAGCACAGGCATGACACTGGTGTTCGAGGTCTTCGCCGACCCGATCCTTCACGTCTACCTCGGGGCGAACTACGCGGACTATGTGGAGATGAGCCGGATCGTGTTCCTAGGAGCGTTGCCCTTTGGACTTTTCGTTGGACTACGTAGCCTGCTCGATGCTTACTACCACACCCCACGCAACGGCATCAACCTCACATACGCTTTCGTTATCCTGTTGGCTGGAAGTCTCGTCCACTTCATCATCCCCACCCCTGTGACCTTTGTGGCCTGGGTGCTGGTCGCGTCCCTCTTGTACCTCGGCTATGCCACCTGGCGGGATGTGCGGTACGTTCGAGATGAATTGGACAGGCTGGCGGCAGCGCATGATACACGGCTGCGCATTGTTGTAGTGATCCCGGCCAGTGAGGAAAGTGGGCAATATCCGCACTCGCGTAGACAGGCCATGGCGTTCACGGACGCACATGGAGCCGTAGTGGAATTCTTCCACCTGGAGGACAGGACCTCGCTGGTCCGACTCTGGAAGGACCGGTCCCGCTTCAAGAAACTGATCCGGACCATGCGTCCTGATGTGGTCCATGTGCACTATGGTTCGGTCTCGGCCTTGTTCGCTGTATTAAGCAGTTCAGTGCCGGTAGTGATCACCTTTCTGGGCAGTGACCTTGACCGGCCGAAGGATGTCGGTGCCATGCGCACCACCCTTGGCCGGTTGTTCAGCCAGTTGGCCGCCTTCTTCAGTGCGGGCATCATCTGCACCACTATGGAATTGCGGGAACTTCTTTGGTGGCGACAAGATGAAGTGCAGGTGCTTCCGAATGCAGGTTCCACGAATGATGAGGCCACATTCAGTTTCCTCCGGTCGGTGACGATGCGGACATGAGCGTGTCAGCATTTCAGGGCGGCGTGCACAAGTGGTCAAGGTTAGCCCCGATACCTTTCGAACTTGACAATGGCCTCGAACACCAGTGTTGGCTCCTTTACCAGTTCGCTCACAACAATGCTCACGGGCACGGTGCTGGCGCAGGCCATTCCTTTCCTCGTGGCCCCGGTGATCGCCCGTCAGTACACCGTTGCCGAGTTCGCCGTGTTCGGATCTCTGATGGCTGTGTTCAACATTCTGAACGTTGTGGCGGCAGGCCGCTATGAGATGGCCGTGATGGTGCCCCGTGAGGACGAGGAGGCGGCACATCTTGTTCGAGGCGCCAGGACCATTTCGATGATGACCGGGATCGTCGCACTGGCCGTGTTATCCGTCCTAGGGACCTCTGATCGGATCCGGACCGCACTACCCGGACTTTCGACAGTGATCACCTACGCGGCAATGCTCACTCTGATGGCGGGTGTGCAAGTGTCGACCCAGCAGTGGTTGCTCCGGAAGGGGATGTTCGGTGCGGTCGCCCGATTCAAGGTCTTGCAGGCTTTGGTCATCACAGGGGCCACGATCGTCCTCGGGTACTACCATGTATCCTTCGGGCTGGAACGCGGTTACTTGATCGGTTGGTCGGCATTCTCTTTCGCCACCGCATTCTGGGTCTTGACGAGGGTGCCGCTGCCGGGTGGATGGTCGTGGGAGGGAATGATGGGAGCATTGTCTCGATTCAGAGAATGGCCATTGGTCAACACCTGGCCTGCGCTGATCAATGCCGTCGCCTCAGGCATGGCCACCTTCTTTGTGGTCGCTTACTTTCCGCTGCAGGTAAGTGGACAGCACAACTTTGCGCGACAGTACCTGCTTGTTCCAATCAGCATGGTCACCGTGGCGCTGAGCCAAGTGCTTTTCGCTCGCAGTGCGGGACGAATACGTGAAGGACTCCCGCTTTTGCCAGAGCTGAGATCCGTGTTGAAGGTTCTGGTCCCGCTCGGACTTGCAGGTGCCATTCTGCTCACTTTCTTAAGCGTGCCCTTGTTTTCATGGGTCTTCGGGCATCAGTGGTCCGAGGCCGGCGCCTACGCGCGTTGGTTGATCTGGGGCTACGTGGCCCAATTGATCGCAAGCCCCTTCAGCGTACTGTTGCTCGCGATGCGGCAGGTGCGTGCAACGCTGGTGTTTCCGATGCTCTTCATGCTGCTCCTGCTCGTTGTACCATTATTCCAGCATCTGGTGCCGATGCGTTTCATGGCGGTTCTGTCCGGGGTGGAGATCATCGCGTATGGGTCGCAGTTGGCGCTGGTGTTCTGGTTCGCTGCACGATATGATCGATCACTGACCCCATGATCGCCACGTTTTACCGCCGACATCCACTGCTGGGCATCCACCTTGGCATCGTCGTACTGCTCCTGTTGGGCCTCGTCCAGAGAACGGGCATGTCGCACCTGGGTTTCATGGCGCTCTATGTAACAGCGTTGCTGTTCGGCTATGTTGTCATCGACCGTATGACAAGGAACATTGCTATTCCGACCCGCATTGGATCGGATGCTCGCCCCCTTGCAGTTGGGGTACTATTGGCCACCATGGTTGTTGCAGTTCTTCATTGGGTAGCGGTCGGCCATGTGCCCTTGATCGAAGCGCTCCGCCAGAATGACAACCTCGTTGTGCAGGAGATCCGCCGTCGCATGACCATGGATGCGCCGCTCTGGCTCAACTATGCCAGTAACTTCATGCTCAAGGCTTTTATCCCGTTCACCTTGTTGGTCTGTTATGGAAGGTGCCCGAAATTGTTCGCATCGGTGGCGGTCGTCGGAGTGCTGTACGCCTTGTCGCTCGTACAGAAGAGCTACGTGATCACCCTGTTCGTACCGCTATGGTTCGCCTTCCTCATCAGTCGTCGATGGATCCAGTTCGCGACATTGACCTCAGGGTTCATACTCGCGCTCTTTTTCCTGATGATCGTGGCGAAGCCCGAGAAGTTGGCACAGGTGCAGGAGAACGAACAGGACATCACTGCCGAACAAGCGCCTGTAATTGACCCAGGTGTGAAGGAGAATGGTTTGTTCTTGGATCTCGTTCGAGGCTTGGCCCGGCGGGTATTGCTGATGCCCGGATGGACAGTGGCTGCTTGGTTCGAACACGTGCCAAGTGATATTCCCTTTCAGAAAGGAGGAGCGGTGCGGCCGCTGGCGGCTTTGACCGGTCGTGAATACATGGAATTGGATCGCCGGATCTATGACCTGGAGTACCCGGAGTTCGCTGCGAAGAACACCCGGGGCACGATGGGGTCAGCGTCGTTCATGTACGGCTGGGCGAACTTCGGTTGGTGGGGGCTCGTACTTTCCGGATTCATCACCGCTGGGGTTCTGAAGACCGTTACATTATTGTTCGCCCGCCGTTGGGAATGGGCCGTATGCTTGAGCGCATACCCGTTGCTGATGCTGAGTTCAGTGGCACTACCTACGGTCATGCTCACCCATGGTTGGATGTTGACCCTATTGCTATTCGTGCTCTTTGCTCCACCGAACGCACCGGGCGAATGATCAAGGTCTGCCATTTCACCACGGTGCACGGTGATCACGATGATCGCATCTTCTTCAAGATGTGCCGCAGCTTGACCGCCGCCGGGTTTCGAACCATACAAGTGGCCTCCGGAACGCGTGATGGGGAAGAGGATGGCGTGCTGTTACGCGGGGTGCGCGTTCCCTCATGGCGCTTGTTTCGAGCCACCATTGGAGCGTGGAGGGTCTATCGGGCTGTGCTGCGCACCGGTGCTATGATCGTACACTTCCATGACCCGGAGCTCATTGGTGTTGGTCTGCTCCTCAAACGGAAGGGACGTACCGTGATCTTCGATATGCACGAACTGGTGCGGAGCCAGATCATGGATAAGGCATGGCTGGGCCCGACGTGGTTCCGACGCATCATCGTTGGTGCGTATGCGGCCATCGAACGTCAGGCCGTACAGCGATTTGATGCGATCGTGCTCGCGGAATCCGGATATGCCGGGGAGTTGCTTCAGATGTATCCGGAACAGCGGGCGAAGTTCCACGTCATCCGCAACTTGCCCGTGCTGGCCATCATAGACCGTACTGCTGTTGATCAGCACCGTGGCGATCCGTTCACGATCATCTATGTCGGAGGTCTTTCAAGAATACGCGGCATTCGCGAGTTGATCGATGCGATGGGACACGTCGAAGGAGCGCGGCTGCGCTTATTGGGTTGGTGGGAGAGCGATGAATTCCGGCGTTCATGCG